>CAIQJD010000451.1 GCA_903872005.1 uncultured bacterium
CAACGGCGTAGAAGGGCACAGAGGCCCCCAGCACGACCGTCGCGTCACTGACCGCGGCCGATACGCCAAAGAAGGCCCCGAGAAAGTCGTCGCCGGGGGTCAGTTTCTTCACCTGGCCCCAATGGTCTGGCCCGCCGACGCCGCGCTCGAAGATATAGCCGCTGCCCCGTGGAGGCCCTGACACTGGCATGTCGGCCCCCGGCGCGCCGACGGCGAGGGTATTCGCGGCCAGCCCAACGGCAAAGCCGAAACCGGCGCCGGCGGCGTCGCTGACAGACACCTTCTTGATGATGCCCCAGTCGTTGGTCCCGCCGACATCACGCCCGTAAAGGTAGACCGCGCCTGACCCGGCCGGTGGGCCGCCACCGCCAGACGCGTTGGGCGCCCCAATGGCGATGGTCGCGCCATGGATCGCCGTCGAGAGTCCGTACGCCTCGACATACTGGGGATTGTTGGCCCGGAGGGTCTTGACCAGGCCCCAGTTGCCCAGCCCGCCGGCATTCCGCCCGAAGACGTAAGCCGCGCCCACAAGGTTTGCCGGGTCATCCAGCCACATCCAGGGCGCGCCGACCACGATGGTCGAGTTGTAGAGCGCCACCGAGGCGCCGAACAGCGGGGAAGCGTTCAGCGTCCCTGGATCAACAGATAGCTTGGCGACCTGGCCCCACATACCGCTCCCGCCGGCGTCTTTCTCGAAGACGTAGACCGCGTTTTCGCCGCCAGCACCGGGGGGGGTCATGTAGAAGGGGTAGTTCGACGCGCCGATGGCGATGGTCGTACCGTGGATCGCCACGGATTCGCCAAAGTAGTCATTCTCTCCGCCATCATCAGCCGTAAGCGCCTTGATCAGGCCCCAGTTGCCAGGCCCGCCCACGTTGCGCCCGTAGAGGAACGCCGCCCCCTGGAAGCTATTGCCCTCCACATTGGCCGTCGGCTGGCCGACCACCATGTAGTCCCCGCTGACGGCGACAGACCACCCGAAGGTGTAGCCAAGATCATCCGGCAGGACCACCTTCTTCTCTTGCGGCACGAGCACACTGGCGACCGTGCCGGCCGCGGCCTCCATGTCGCCCTCCTGCGCCGCCGCCGGCAGCGCCGGCGCCAGTGACACGAGCAGAACCGCCAGCAGAACCAGGCGGAACAGGATGCCAATACGTCGGGAAACGCCGCTGTTCTCTTTCATCGCTTCTTGATTCCTCCCCCATACCCTGATCTATTCGCGCTCACGCCGCGTCGCCGGCGGGAACCCTGCGGACTCCCGCCGGCCTTGGCGCGTCAGCTAGCTACTGAAACAATTGCTGGATGTAGATGGCGTCGGCCTTGGGCTGGCCGACGACGAAGATGAAGTCAATGCTCAACATTTCGTCAGCCACGTCCACGTAGCAGACGATGTCCGGCGCAGCCCTGTTCTTGACCCCGCCGGCCGCAATGTACGGATCATAATTGGCGGCGCAGATCTTCCCCTCCGCCACCACCGTGAACTTACGCTTGCCGGCCGCGCTCCAGTAGGTCTCGGCGTACTTGAACGTCAGCCTGTAGCGCCCGTTGGGCACGACGAACTTGTAACCCGGCCTCGCCGCGCTGCTCCACAATCGCTCGGACTGGTAGAGCTTGTCATCTTCTGTGTCGCTAATCGGCGTCGAGACGGTGCGGCCCATGCCGCCGACGTAGCCCCACGGCGTCGTGCCCGGCGTGATCGGAACCCCAACCAACCACGAGCGATCCGCCACCCACAGATTGCCGGCCGTATCAATGTACTTCGGGCCGGCGCTGTTCACCCGCAGCGCATACGGCGTGTAGATGTACGCCGCGCCAACGGGCGGGTCGCCGGACGCGTTGACCGGCAGCGACGTGGGCCTGTAAGAGTCATAGGGTGAGCCTACGACGATCGTCGTCCCGTCAATATCCACGCTTGAGCCATACGACGCGCCCCCCGTGCCAGTAGTCGGCAGGGTGAGGATCTGCCCCCAATTGCCGGCGCCGCCGGCGTCGCGCGACCAGGCGTAGGCGTATCCCGGCAGCCCAACGGCGTAGAAGGGCACAGAGGCCCCCAGCACGACCGTCGCGTCACTGACCGCGGCCGATACGCCAAAGAAGGCCCCGAGAAAGTCGTCGCCGGGGGTCAGTTTCTTCACCTGGCCCCAATGGTCTGGCCCGCCGACGC
>CAIQJD010000452.1 GCA_903872005.1 uncultured bacterium
GGCGCGTTGCGGGCGTCGTTTGATGCTTGGCAGAAGGCACACGGCGGGGGCAGAGACAGCTTATCTAGCCGCGAGTGGGCGGAGCGCCTCACCGCGTTGGGTTGCCGCGATGATCGGCTACGCATCGGGGGCAAGAGCGCACGCGGATGGCGCGGGATCGGCCTACTGAGCGAGGATGACGACAATGAACCGGGCTTCTGAGAGCGCCGCGAACACACGCCGCGCGCCGGCCGCGCCGGCCGCGCCGGCCATTCGCGGGAAATCGGAAAACACAAAAAAAGCCTTTTCTACTATAGCGTTTTCTGGGAATGGCCGGCGCGGCCGGCGCGGCCGGCGCGGCTGTGTATGCCAGTCGCCGGGGCATCGCTGGCCTACCAGAACTACTCTTCTCATAGGCTATTCGGGGACATAAGAGGCAGACGATGGGCAAGCCCATAAACGGGGCGACGGTTGGAAAATTGACACATAGGAGCTGATGACATGATCGTAATAGCGAAGATTGACGGGGACGGAGAGCCGGCTGGGCTTGTCCAGCTCGACGCGAAGCAATTCAAGACGGGTAGCCGGGGCTTCTGGGGAAGCGGCAAGGTGGTGATCGGCGGCAAGCGGTACCAGGTGCAAGTTATGGCGGTTGAGATCGGAAGCAAGCCGGCCGGTAAAATCGGCGGGGAATCGGCGGATGAAAAGCCGGCGAGATGACGGCATCTGCAAAACAGATGGTAACAGATGGCGAAGGTTGGAATAGTGGCACATGGCGACGGGACATCAGAGGGGCGCGGCAAACGAGCGGGCGATGGCGCGGGCGGCGGCGGCTGTGGAAGTGCTGCCGATGCTGGAAGCGGAAGCCAAGAGGCGGCAAGCGGCGGGACATTACAACGCTCCGCAGTATGCAGGCGCTCCAGTTCGTCAAATATTTGACGAACTGGATGACGCCGGTAAGTCGCGCGACAAGGCCGCCGACATGCTGAATGTCAACCCGCGCTATGTCCAGGACGCGAAGCGGATACCTTGCCCGTGCTGATGTTGCATCAGTTGGGCCGCCGGCATGACGGGGACTTGGTAGTCGTGCGGTTGCGGGACTTTGAGGCGTGGTTTGGTTGGGCAAACGGCGAACCGGGGCCTGAAATGTAGGCTTTTGGGGGTATTTTCGCCGCTGCGAACCGTTAAAACCGGCGCGGAAACGGAGTGGGGAGAGAGTAGCATGGGGGATAGGCTGGCATCGGGGCGCTTTGCTCCTGGCAACGCGGGAGGGCCTGGGCGGCCGCGCCGGCCGGAAGATGTGGACTACGTCGCGCGGCTACGCGCGGCTGTGGACGGGGAAGCCTGGGCTGCGATTGTGCGGAAGGCAATCGAGCAAGCGGCGGCCGGCCTTGCGGCGCGCTGTAAGGGCGTCATGCGATTCATGTCCATTCCCCATCAGGAGCCGGAACTGTGCAAGCCGGAAGAATTGCGCGAGGTTGCGCTGGAGGAGTGCATCCCTTTGCCCCTGGGGGCGTCAAACCGCTTACCCGCGCCGATGTGAAATGCATGGTCAAGTGCGGGGAATGCGACGGAATCTTGAAAGGCATCCCCCTACTTGGCCGGCAAAGGGAGATCATCGTCCTGATGCGCGCCAGAGTCCCACAAGGGGAGATTGCCAAGCGCCTGAAGCTGTCCGTGCGGACGGTGCGGAGCGACTTGGCGGCGGCGCTGGACGTGATCGGGGAACATGTGGCGAAGTAGGCGCTAGGAAGCCCTACACGGGGCGTTTCCGGCGTTGGGGTAGTTTCCTACCGGGGACGCCGGAAACGACGCCCTACGGGCATTCTAGGGGCTTGTGGGGCCTCTTGACGGGGCCGGCATGTCGTGGTATACTCTGCTCAACAACATAAGCGCCCCTGGGAAGCGCGGGAAACGCTTCACCAGGGGCTGACCCGCAAGAGGTCTGCGCCCTCAAGCGAGCTAGTCGGCATTGTACACGCCGGCCGGCATCCTTGCAAACGGCGCTCCCCTCTTGGGGAGCGTTTCTCGTTTCAAGGGGGTGTGCAATGGCTGCATTTGATGGGTTGGTTCTGGGTCTGGCGTTGGGGGTTCTGGGGGTCGCCGTGCCGGGGGTGATGTTGGTCGCCTACATGGTCATTGTAGCAGATCGGCGGCAAGAAGAGCGCCGGCCGGCTGCGCCAGTGGCATACGTTGATGCGCGGCAATACCATGACCATCGGCGAACGGTGGTGGTCGCCGCGCCGGCATACCAGGGCTACATCGCCGGCGCGCCCGGGCCTATGGTCGCGGCCGGCCTATTGACTGCGAACGGCGAAGAGGGCGAAGAGGTCTACGCGCCGATGCTACGCCGGCGACTTCCGGCCGGGGAGGTGGTAGAGCATGAAACGCTACGCTGAGGACGCGCCGGCCGGCGCCTTTGAGGAGTACAGCGGGCCTAGCCGTGCGCCTAGCCTGGGGGCTGACGTGGTCGCTCCGATTCTGCAAAGCGTTTTCCTGGCGGGGGTCGCCGGGGGCGTGCTGGCCGGCGTTGGTGCGCTATTCGGCGCGCCGTTGTGGCCTACGTGGCCCTTGTGCGCCGGCGTTTTGACGATTGGCGTGTACTACTGGCGTCAAGGGGTCGCCGATGACACTCTGAGGGAGACGCAACGCACAGACAGCCGGCCGGTCACAGTCCAGCGGGTCGCCGTGGAGCCGGCGGGTCACATCCTGATCGGTGCCCGGGGCGGCCGGCAAGCCCTGGCGCGGGACAACGCGGCGCGAGGGCGTCAAGAGTTTCTCCAATTCGTGAGAGGCTGCGAACGTGACACGTCCATGCGCTTCTGGCAGTCACGCATCGGGCGGGACAAGTATACCCGGTGGCGCGATGAACTCTTGTCCAGCGGTTGGGCGGAACGCGAGGGTGACGCGCCTAACGCGCCGTGGCGATTGACGGCGACGGCCGAAGAGATTGCGGCGGCGATTGATGCGGGGGAGTAGGGTTGCGCCCATGCGGGCGGTGCGGTGGAGATGATTGCAGGTGTTCAAATTGAACACCTGAGCACAGTCGTTGCCCCCATGCGGGCGCGGGCGGCATTTGATTTGCAAATTGCAAATCAAGTTCCAGTTGTTGAACCCGTGCGTGCGCGTGCGCGTGTGCAATGTGTCAATTTGACACATTGCAATCATGTCGTCGGACCCCCCGTGCGTGCGCGTGCGTGCGTGCGCGACGTAGGCCGATTCGCGCACCACACGCGCACACGCCGGCGGGGCGGGGGAGTGCGCGAAACGTAGGCAAAGGCAGGCTTTTGGTACAGACGAAAGGAGCAAGAACAATGGCAACGTATGCGAAAAGGTTTGAGCTAGGGCAAATTGTGGTAACGCCTGGGGTTATGGATTTGGGCATAGACGTGGGGCCGTATCTGAGGCGGCACGCCGGCGGCGACTGGGGCGCGCTGGACGCCGAGGACGCGGCGCAAAACGAGCGCGCGCTAGTGCGTGGTGAGCGCGTGATTTCTGTCTACACGACGCCGGCGGCTGTGACGTTCTGGGTTATCACTGAGGCAGATCGGAGCGTTACGACGCTGATGCTGCCTGAGGAGTACTAGACAATGGCAACGGATGACATTGCAGACCTGGCGCGCCGGCTGTGCGCGATGACAAAAGAGCAACAGTTGTGGGTCGGCTACTTCATCGGCATCTTAGAGGCGCAAGACGCGGGCGTTGCGTTGGATGCGCGCCAAGCCGAACACTGGCGACGCGCCCACGCGGACATGCGGGCGTATGTCGCTTGGCTACGCGAGGGAGAGCCGGCTGGCGCGCGGGCGTGAAATTGGGGGCTTGACAAGCGCAGAGAAAGGGCGTATAATGCTTATTAGAATGACACTTCTAGTAATGCATTAAGGAGTGGAACCATGACAGACGAAAAGGCGCTTGTCGCGACGGCATCTGGCGAACTGCTAGACGTGGGCGAACCGTTGGCAATAGATCGAACGCCGGCGGGGGCCTACCTTGCGGGCCTGCGGGCGGGCAATGGCCGGCGAACGATGCAAGACGCGCTGCATAGCATTGCGCGCCAATTGAGCGCCGGCCGGCTGGACGCTTTCACCTTCCCCTGGCACGAGCTGCGCTATCAACATGTTGCGGCCCTGCGGGCGTGGCTGATGGAGAAATACGCGCCGGCGACGACAAACAAGCATCTCGCGGCCCTGCGGGGCGTCCTGCGGGCCGCGTGGCGCTTGGGCCTGATGTCGGCCGATGACTTGGGCAAGGCGCTAGATGTCCAGCCGGTGAAAGGCACGCGCGTGCCGGCCGGGCGGAGCATCGCCCCCGGTGAGATCGTCGCCCTGATGCAATGCTGTGCAAATGACCCTACGCCGGCCGGGGCGCGGGACGCGGCCATAATCGCCCTGCTATACGGGTGCGGTATGCGCCGTGCGGAGCTGGTCGCGCTTGACCTGGCCGACTACGTTGACGGCAAGCTGAGAGTCATGGGCAAGGGCAACAAAGAGCGATGGGCCTACCTTGCCAACGGAGCCGGCCGGGCGATGGCTGACTATCTGACCGCGCGAGGGGATGAACCGGGGCCTCTCTTCTGGGCTGGACGCCGGGGCGGGCATCTTGTGCCGGGGGATCGAATGAGTACCCAAGCCGTGTTTGGCATCCTGCGGAGTCGGGCAAGGGCTGCCGGCGTGGCGGAGATGTCGCCCCATGACTTCCGGCGAACCTTTGTGGGAGACCTGCTAGACGCCGGCGCGGACATTGCTACAGTCGCGGCCCTGGCTGGACACGCGAGCGTGACCACGACACAAAGGTATGATCGGCGTGGTGAGAGAGCCAAAGAGAGAGCGGCGAACATGTTGCCAGTTCCGTACTTCGGGCGGAGTCTGGTTTAACATAACGCCCTTTATGACTTGCTAGAATGTCGCTTTACGTCTACATAATAGTAATAGTGCGAAGTGAATTTCGCCTGTTTTGAGGGTGGTGAGAGTATGCCGCGCAAGGTGCTAGACATAACGCCAGACGGGGCAATGAGCGGAGCGGCGCTTACGAGCGCCTACCAAACAGTCGCGCCAGGAGCGACACGGGCGCTTGTGAGCGTTGCATCGCCTCTTCGAGCGCCTGCAAGCGTTTGGAGAGCGCATCAATGTCGCCGTGTAGCCGTTCGATGTCGGCCTTCTGATCGGCTATGAGCGTCAAGGCGCTTACGAGAGCGGCGGCGGGCGTTTCGACTACCATCGGCGGGGCTGCGTCGCCGGCGGCCGGATCGTCGCCAGTGGGGATCGTGGGCAACGTGGCGGCTACGTCTGCGATGGACGCGCCGGCGTCCAGCATCTCACGGGCGTGGCGCAAGAGAGCGATGTCACGGGGGGTATAGCTGCGCTGATGACCTGGGGGCGGCGTGGCGCTTGCACTGAGAGCGGCGGCGAACGCGCCAGACCATCGGCGCAAGGTTTGCACGCTGATGGCAAGGGCGGCGGCGGCCTGGGCTGGACTGAGGTTCATGGGCTTGCCCTAGTGTAATGGACAAATGGCCGGTGATTTGCTACAATGACCCTGCGAACATGTGCGCGAGTCGCCTTGACTGAAAGGCGCTGATGTGCTATACCGGAATTGAAAAGCAAGAGGGAGAGTGTGTATGCTTTGGCCGGCGTCACACTCCCCCTCACACCCCAGACGCGTTACCGCGTGATCGCGTTCGCGTTGTGGATTGAGTGTATCACAGTCTTAGACTTTTTGCAAACAAAATGTCAAAAGGCATAAAGCGCCGGCCTGGGGGGATCATCCCCGCGCCGGCGCTTTTTTTTCGGGCCAAGCCGTCAATCGGCGGAAAGGAAGTCAACATGACTGATGAAGTACTGGCGTGCCGAATCGAATCGAGCGACAAGCGGACGTTTTCGCGTCTCGCTGCGCTGCAAGATCGAACTGAGTCGGCGGAGCTGCGTAGGTTGGTGAAGTTGTGGATTCGCGGCCAACTGATCGAACGGCCGGCGCGGCCGGCTGAAGAGAAAGGCGGAACGCATGGGTAATGTCATGGTATCTGAAAATGCAGTCGCCCCCGATGGCACGGGGGCGGCGGCGGGCGGCGATGAACTTGCGTCAGACACTCACAGTATAGCAGAAGTGCCGGCCGGTGTCAAGAGCTGGCCCAAACTGCTAGACCATCTGATGCGCGGCGGGCGCTATACGTACTACTGGACGAAGGTTGACGGCGACAATGGGCAGAAGCGCACTATCTGGTTTCTGACCACTAAGCCTAGTCCTGTACCATCTGGCGACGTCCATGTGTATTATGGCGTGAATCCGACCGGCGCGGCCAAGAGTGAGAGCGAGCGCGCTAGCATCGCTGACATTGTAGCCGTCAACTGCCTCTTCGCAGACTTTGATTTCAAGGACTTCGGCGGCGACAAACGCAAGTGCTGGCAACACATTCACAGCTTGCCTGTATTTCCCTCGGTGATCGTCGCGACCGGCGGCGGCTATCATTGCTACTGGCTCTTCATCGAGCCGTTCTTGATTGTCACGCCGGGCGACCTGGGCTACATCAGAGATTTACAACGCCGTTGGGTTGCTTTCGTGGGCGCGGACACTGGCGCTTCTGACCTGGCGCGGGTGCTACGCGTGCCGGGCACGCGCAACGTCAAAGCGGAGTATGCGCCGAGGTATCGCCGCGTTGGCATCGTCTGGGGCGACGACGGCAACTGGTCGCTGTATGCCCCCGATTTCTTGGCGGAGCATCTGCCCGCGCCGGCTGCCCCTGCTCCTTCTCCCCAGAGCGCGCCGGATCGGGGCGCGCCGCGCCTTGACGACGCCGAGCTGCTAGACAAAGCGCGGGCGGCCGTCAACGGAGCGGCGTTCGATGCGCTGTACGGGGGCGCTGTGCCGGCCGGCAAGTCACACAGTGACGCGGACATGGCCTTATGTATGCATCTGGCGTTTTGGACGGCGAAGGACGCCGGCGCTATGGATCGTCTCTTCCGGGGATCGGGATTGATGCGCGAGAAGTGGGATGAGCGGCATTCTAGGGATGGGCGGACATACGGGCAGATGACCATTGACAAGGCAATCGCGCAAACGACTGAGACGTATAGCGGCAAGGCGACGCGGCCGGCGACCCAGACCGCGCCCCAGACCACGCCCGCGCCCGCGCCAGAGCCTGCGGAGCCGGCCGGCGATGAGCTGCCGACCGACATGGGCAACGCGCGCCGGCTGGCGCGGCGTCACGGGGCGGACATGCGCTTCACGGCCGGCGCGGGCTGGCTGTGCTGGGACGGCCTGCGCTGGGTTCGCGATGAAACCGGGCAAGCAATTGCATGGGCGAAAGAGACGGCCGGCGCGATGTTCGATGAGGCCGAAGGCGCGCAACATGCGGCGGCGGAGCTGGTCAGGGATGTACGGGCGGCGGCCGGCAATGATGAGGAGCTGGCGCGGGCCAAAGAGCGGCTTGGCAAGGCGGAGAAACGCGCGGCCGGCCTGCTACGTTGGGCGTTGGCATCGCAGGGGCGCGGCCGGATCGAAGCAATGCTTGCCCTGGCGCAATCGGAGCCGGGCATAGCGGCCGAAGATCGTGCGTTTGACGGGGATGCGTGGTTACTCAATTGCCAGAACGGCACAATTGACCTGCGAACCGGCGAGCTGCGCGACCATGACCGGCGCGACCTAATCACCAAACTCGCGCCAGTCAAGTATGACCCGGCGGCGCGGCTGGACGCATGGGACAAGTATCTCGCTGATGCTACGCAAGGCGACGGCGACCTGTCGGCATACCTTCAGCGGGCGGCCGGCTACACTTTGACCGGGCTGGTATCCGAAGAGGTGTTCTTTGTGGCGCTTGGGCCGCCGGCATCTGGAAAGACCACGCTGGCAGAAGCCTTGATTGCCACGCTGGGCAACTATGCCCACAAGGCTTCTTTCGATTCGTTTCTACAATCGGACCGCGTCGGCGGCAATTCCGACGACCTTGCGGACATGGCCGGCGCGCGGCTTGTCGTCGCGGCCGAAGGCACGGATCGGCACAAACTGGCGCTAGGCCGCGTCAAGGAGCTTTCCGGCGGCGACACAATCCGCGCCTGTCGGAAATACCAAGCGCCTTTCTCGTACAAGCCCCAATTCAAGCTATGGTTGGCATCAAATCGTATGCCTGGCGTGGACGACATGGACGGCGCAATCTGGCGACGGTTGCGGCGTCTGCCTTTCGAGCATAGCATCCCAGAAGAGGCGCGCGACCCGGCAATCAAGGCGGCGCTGTGTGACCCGACCATCGGCGGGCCGGCAATCCTGGCCTGGGCTGTCGCCGGCTGTCTGGCGTGGCGGCGTGCTGGCCTGGGGACGCCGGACATTGTACGCCGGAAGTCTGCGGAGCTGCGTGAGTCCATGGATCCATTGCGCGACTGGATTGCAGAGTGCTGCACGCTGGACGGAAACGCTTTCGCCGGCGGGGGCGCGTTGCGGGCGTCGTTTGATGCTTGGCAGAAGGCACACGGCGGGGGCAGAGACAGCTTATCTAGCCGCGAGTGGGCGGAGCGCCTCACCGCGTTGGGTTGCCGCGATGATCGGCTACGCATCGGGGGCAAGAGCGCA
>CAIQJD010000453.1 GCA_903872005.1 uncultured bacterium
ACGTGCAATCCATCTGGGTCCCCAGCAGGAGGCCGGCGCCCAGGAGCATGAGAATGACGATCTGGCTCAGGGTGTAGGCTTTGCGCTTGACCATGGTTCCCCTCCTTGGGATTGCCGCCAGGCGTGGCGGATGAATAGCGCCGCCGAGACCGCGATGCCACAGAGGTCGTAAACCTGGTTCCAGGCGAGGACGCCGGCGAAGGTCGGCAGGTCGGCCCGCCAGAAGCCGAGGAGAAAGTCCTGCGCGCCGTAGAGGAGCAGATAGACCAGGAAGAGCGAGCTATCGAAGCGCCATTTGGCCTGCCGGCCGACGCGTTCCAGGATCAGGAGCGCCGCGAAGAGGAGCAGGTTGACGCCCAGGCTGATGAATTGCGTGGGATAGCGCCATGTCCAATGGCCGGCGACATCGGGGAGGAGCAGGCCCAGCCAACTATCCGTTGGGCGCCCCCAACAGCAGCCGGCCGAGATGCAGCCGACGCGCACGATGGCGAGGACCAGGGGCAGCAGCGGCGCGGCCAGGTCCAGGCCGGTCCCGAAGGGGTAGCGGCGCACGCGCGCCACGATATACCAGGCGGCTACCGCGCCGGCCACCGCGCCCGGCCAGCGGATATCGCCGGATAGCGCGAGGTCGAGGCGGGCCGGGCGCAGGAGCCGGCCGGGCAGGTAGGGGAGCGTCCCCAGGAGCCAGGCTCCCCCCAGGCCGGCCAGGATGACCCAGAAGATGACCTCGATGCGTTGGCTCCCGGAGTAGTGCTGCATCAGCGGGGCACGCCGAACGCGCCAGAGGATGCCGCCGGCCAGGGCGACCATGGCCAGCACCAGCATAAGCGCGTAGACGTGGACTTCCAGCGAGCCAATGTGGACAACGGGGTACATAGCCCCTCCGCAGAAGGCATCGGTCAATGCGCTGTGATACTTAGATTATATACGCACCATGAAGGGGAAGTCAAGAGCCAGTTGGCGGCGGGGTGTGTTTCAATTTTTGGGTGAATTGTAGTCTAGCGCCTTGTGCGCGTCCGACCGGGCGCCAGGACGCCCACAAGGGGCTAGACTACGCCAACCCTCAACGTCCGTTTCCCAAGAATGGGAAACACTCTCTTGGCGGCGTCTGGGCGGGAGGATACCCGGCCGCCCCGCGCCCGTTCAGCCGGCGTGCCCGTTCAACAGGGCATATTCCAGGCTATCCGCCAGGGCCATCCAGCTTGCCTCGATGATATTCGCTGAACTACCCACCGTCGTCCAGTCTTTCACGCCATTGGACGAGGAGACCAACACGCGCGTCTGCGCGGCGGTGGCCGAATCGGGGTCGAGGATACGCACCTTGTAATCGGTCAGGTGGACATTTGCCAGTTGCGGGAAGAAGGGGAGCAGCGCCTTACGCACGGCCTGATCCAGGGCATTGACCGGCCCGCTCCCTTCGGCGGCCGTGTGCATCACTTCATCCTTCACGCGCACCTTCACCGTCGCTTCGGAGGACATGCCGCCAGATTTGCCGCTGGTCACCAGGACGTGGAAATCCACCAGCTCAAACGGCGGCCGATAGTCGGTCTGAGAGCGATGCAGGAGCAGCTCCATCGAGCCTTCGGCGCCCTCGAACTGGAAGCCGCGCCCTTCCAGGTCTTTGATGCGCTGCAAGACGGCCTGCGTCTGCGCCGGCGTGACCTCCCAGCCCAGGTCCAACTCCTGCACCTTGTGGGCGATGTTGGACTTGCCCGATAGCTCGGAGACGACCACGCGCTGTTGGTTGCCCACCAACGCCGGCTCGATGTGCTGATAGCTGGCCGAAGACTTCATCATGGCGTTGACATGCTGGCCGCCCTTATGGGCAAAGGCGCTGTGGCCGACGTAGGGCTGTTGTGGGGCCGGGTTCAGATTCGCCAGCTCGGAGACGAAGTGCGCCAGTTGGGTCAGCGAGGCGAGCTGCGCCTCGCTAACGCAGTGATAGCCCAGCTTGAGCTGTAGGTCGGGGATGATGGCGCAAAGATCAGCATTGCCACAGCGCTCGCCGTAGCCGTTGATCGTCCCCTGCACCTGGACGACGCCGGCTTCCACGGCCAGCAGGCTGTTGGCGACGGCCAGGCCGCTGTCGTTGTGGATGTGAATGCCCAGGGGCAACGTGGTCGCCCGCCGCACCGCGGCGATGGCCGCCTGCACCTGGCCGGGCATACTCCCGCCATTGGTGTCGCACAGCGCCAGCACCGCCGCGCCGGCATCGGCGGCCGCAGCCAGAGTACGCAGGGCATACTCCGGGTTTTCGCGGTAGCCATCGAAGAAATGCTCGGCGTCGAAGATGACGGCCTGGCCGCCGGCGCGCAGATAGGCGACGCTGTCGGCGATCATCCGCAGATTCTCGTCCAGGTCTACGCCCAGGACAGCGCGCGCCTGAAAGGCGGAGCTTTTGCCGACCAGGGCGACGGCCGGCGCGCCAGAGGCGACCAGAGCGCGCAGGTTGTCGTCTTCATCGGCGCGCCGGCCGGCGCGGCGCGTGGCCCCAAAGGCGCTGATCCTGGCGTGGTCCAGCGGCTCCTGGCGCATGCGCTGGAAGAAGCCGGCGTCTTTGGGATTGGAACCCGGCCAGCCGCCCTCAATGTAGGCGACGCCGAACGCGTCGAGATGGTGCGCGATCTTGACCTTGTCGTCCAGCGAGAACGAGATGCCTTCTTGTTGCGCCCCATCGCGCAGCGTCGTGTCGTACAGTTCAACGTTCATGAAAGATGGGCCTCCGCGGCTGGGATTGGGTTGGAAATGAAAAAGCCCCCCGATTGGGGGGCCTGCTGCAGGTTCTGCGTTGACCTATGCGCTTAGCGCCGACCGCTCCCAACCGCCATTGTCTCCATGTCAATAATGGAGCGGCAAATAATGGCGCTAATGAGCGTAGCTTGGGTCGGGCGCTGCATCGGGCGATTGCCTCACGCTGAGATTGCCGCAAATATATCAGATGTAGGCGGTTTCGTCAAACGCCGGCCTCTGGTGGATTGCGAAGGCTTGCCTTCGCAATGATCCAGATAGCGAAGGCAAGCCTTCGCAGTCCAGAAAGTAGGTCACTTCAGGTGCTCCCCCAGCTCCTTCATCATCTTGGCGTCGCCCAGCTTCTCGTAGAGCGCCAGAGACGCCTTCCACTGGCCGGCCGCGTCGGTCGGATTGCCGCGCGCTTCGGCCAGCAGGCCCAATGCCCGCCGCGCCGCGGCCTGACTCTCGATGTCGCCGGCCGGCTCGGCCAGCTTCAGCGCCGCCAGATAGCCCTCTTCGGCCAGGGAGTTGACCCCGCTCTTGAGGTACAGATCGCTCAGGGCCAGGCGCACGGCCGGCTCGGCCTTCTCGGCCGCCAGACTCTCCAGCAGGCCGATGGCCTCGGCGTCCAGTCCTTTGGAGATGTACAGGTTGGCGAGCAACAGGCGCGCCGGCGCATCTTCCAGCTTGAGGGCGCGGATCTTCTCTTCGGCAGCGCGGGTGGATTTGGCATCGGCGTCGCCCAGGAGCGTGAAGCCCAGGCCGGGGAGGTTTTCCAGGTCAGAGCTGCGGCCATCCGCTTCCACTTTCAGCTTGTACGCCGCGCCGGCCTGCAGCGCCGGCGCATCGGCCGGATAGACCAGCTCGGTTTGATCCACCACCTCGGCGCTCCACGCCACGCCCGGCCC
>CAIQJD010000454.1 GCA_903872005.1 uncultured bacterium
CGCTGGCCGATGGCTTCGCCGACACGCAGCCGGTGCGGCCGGGCGTCAGCGTGGACCAGATCGTCTTCAGCTACGCCTTGCCGGCGCAGCGGGGATCCTGGAGCGTGGACTATCGCCTGGCTTACCCGACGAAGGCGCTCAATGTCCTGGTCGCCGCCGGCTGGGTCGTCAGCGGTCCCGGCGTCACCTATGTCGGCAAGATGGGCAGCTCCGAATCGGCGTACCTGAACTATCAGGTGAAGGATGTGTCGCCCGATAAGGCGATCTCCCTGGCCTTCGCGCTGGGCGCAGCGCCGGCCGGCGGGGTAGATATGACTACCGCCGGTAACAACACGACCGAAACGGCAGAAGCGACGCCCAGCGGGCCGAGCAACCAGCCGACGCTCCTCTGGATTGCCATAGCCGGGATGATCCTGGCGCTGGCGGCCGCTGCTACCTATCCGATATGGGGCGGCGCGGCCGGCGGAGGGCGTGAGGCGTGAGCGGCGAGACGCCGGCCATCGTCACGCGTGGCCTGACCAAAGCGTTTGGCCGGCAGCGCGTCCTGCGCGGCGTGGACCTGGATGTGGCGCGTGGCGACTTCGTCGCCCTGTTGGGGCCGAATGGCGCCGGCAAGACGACCCTGATTCGCATCATCGCCACCTTGAGCCGGCCCAGCGGCGGCGACGCGCTGATCAACGGCCATTCTCTGGCCGGCGATAACGGGCTGGTGCGCCGGCAACTGGGATTGGTCTCGCACCAAACCTTCCTGTATGGCGACCTGACCGCCGAAGAGAACCTGCACTTTTACGGGCGCATGTACGGTGTGGAGCGGTTGGAAGAACGCAGCGCCGAGTTGTTGGCGCGGGTGGGACTGTATGAGCGCCGGCGCGACCCGGTGCGCGCCTACAGCCGCGGCATGCAGCAACGCCTCTCCATCGCCCGCTCCGTGCTGCACGACCCGCCGATCTTGCTCCTGGATGAGCCGGATACCGGCCTGGATTTGGGCGCGACGCGCATGTTGGGCGAGTTGCTGCTCAAGCTCGGCGCGGAGCAGCGCACCATCATCATGACGACGCACTATCTGGATCGGGCGCTGGAGTTGAGCCGGCGCGTGGTCATCCTGGCCGGTGGGCAGATCGCTCATCAGGCCCCGACGAGCCAGTTCAGCCGCGAAGGGCTGGTGGCCCTGTACAACGAGCTGGCCGAGCGCCGGCCGACGCACGCGCGCGGGGCGACGCGATGAAAGACGCATTCCACTCCATCTGGGCCATCGTGCGTAAGGACGTCGTCGCCGAGCTACGCACCAAAGAGACCCTCAGCACCATGCTGATCTTCGTGATCCTCACGGTGATCATCTTCAACTTCGCCTTTGACCTGCGGGTTGACAATGTGCGCCAGGTCGCGCCGGGCGTGTTGTGGGTGGCGTTCATCTTCGCCGGTGTCCTGGGGCTGAACCGCTCTTTCATCCTGGAAACGGACAAGGGCTGTCTGGATGGCCTGTTGATGACGCCGGCCGACCGCAGCATCATCTATTTCGGCAAGCTCATCGGCAACGTCATCTTCATGCTGGTCGTCGAGGCCATCACCCTGCCGGTCTTCTCGATCTTGTTCAACCTGATGCTCGTGCGTCTCGACATCATTCTGGTGGTGCTGCTGGGCACCATCGGCTTCTCCGGCGTTGGGACGCTCTTTTCGGCGATGACGGCCAACACGCGGGCGCGCGAAGTGTTGCTGCCGATCCTGCTCTTCCCGGTGGTCTTGCCGGTGATCCTGGCGGCGGTGAAGGCGACTGCCGGCATCCTGGACGGTCTGCCGCTGGGCGACATCCGCAACTGGCTGGGCCTCCTGGCCGGCTTCGACGTGATCTTCCTCGCCATCGCTTACATGACGTTCGATTTTGTGGTAGAATCATAGGGAGCGATCAGCAGTCAGCGATCAGCACTCGGCGTCCGCTGAACATGACATCGGGTGTGTGTTTCAAATCTTGGAGAAGATCGTAGCATCGGCCCTTGTGGCCGTCCGAGACGCCAGATGCCCACAAGGGGCGATGCGCTGAAAGCTGATTGCTAATTGCCGAACGCTTGCGTGGAGGTTCGTATGGAACGTTGGGGAACAGGCATAGGGTCGCGCATCCTGTACGTCGTTACGGGAGCCGGCATGTTGGCGGCGCTCTATCTGGCGCTGCTCTTCGCGCCGCGCGAAGCGACGATGGGCGACGTGCAGCGCATCTTCTACTGGCATGTGCCGTCGGCCTGGGTCGGCTTCTTCGCCTTCTTCGTCACGCTCTTCGGCAGCATCGCCTACCTACGCAGCGGCCAACGCCGCTGGGACATCCTGGCGCTGGCGTCGGTGGAAGTGGGCCTGACCTTCTCGATCATCATGACGATCACCGGCTCGATCTGGGCCAAGCCGACCTGGAACGTCTGGTGGACCTGGGAGCCGCGCCTGACCTCGGTGACGGTGATGCTGGTCATCTACGCCGCCTATCTCTTACTGCGGCGCATGATTGATGAGCCGGCGCGACGCGCCCGCTTCGCGGCCGTGTATGGCATTGCCGGCTTCGTCAGCGTCCCCATCACCTTCATGGCGATCCGCTGGTGGCGCACCATTCACCCGGTCATCCTGAACTCGACCGGCTTCGAGCTGGACACGAAGATGTTGATCTCGCTCATCGCTTGCGTGATTATCTTTACCCTGCTATACTTCACCTTGCTGACGCTGCGCGTGCGCCTGGAATTCGCCGCCGACCGGGTGGCCGAATTGAAGGCGCGTCTCGAACACGCGTAGGCGCAGAGAAAGGACACGCGATGGGATACCTCGTAGCGGCATTCGCCGTGATCTGGTTGATTACGTTCCTGTTCATCTTGACCATTGCGGCGCGTCAACGCCGGCTCGCCATCGAAGTCGAAGACCTGCACGCCGAATTGGACAAGATCGAGCAGGCTTCGTAAAGAAGATCATACCTATGGAAACTCGTTATCGTTCCCGATTCGCAGGGGCGCGCTATCTGGGCGTGCTGACTCTGTTGTTGCTGGCGGCGCTGGCCCTGGTCGCCTGCGAGGCGACGGATCCGATCGTCGTGCCATCCACCCCCATCCCGGCGCCACGGCCCCAGACGGCCGTCCCCAGCGCCACGGCCGACGCGGCGGTCGGCCGGCCCACCACGTCGGTCGAAACCATCAACCGGCCGGTCGGGCCGCAAGAGAACGCCCTGGCCCCGGACTTCACTGTGGTGGACCTCAACGGTCAGAAGCTGCGCCTGAGCGACTTCCGCGGCAAGCGCGTGCTGCTCAACTTCTGGGCCACTTGGTGCCCGCCCTGTCGCGCCGAGCTGCCGCAGATTCAGGCCGCCCATCTGAAATATGGCAAGGACGAATTCATTGTGCTGGGAGTGGACTTCGGAGAGTCCAAGGAGCAGGTTTCGACCTTCGCCAAGGAGAACAATCTGACGTATCTCCTGACGCTGGATGAATCTGGCGCTGCGCTGACGGCCTACAACGTGCGCGCTATCCCGGCGACCTACTTCATTGATCGCCAGGGCGTCATCGTGATGAAGCAAGCCGGCGCAGTCACAACGGCCGTGATTGAGGCCGCCCTGAAACGGATGCCCTGAGCGCATGGGCAGGCCTGTGCAGGCGACCGGCCGGACGCGCGACCTGGTGCTTTTCCTGGATCGGCGCATCTATCGGCTGACCTTTCACTGGGTTGCCTGGGCCAATCTGGCCCTGGCGCTCTATGTGCTGCCGGCCGTCGGCGCGCCGCTGCTTTTGGCCGGCGGCTACGAGCGGAGCAGCGCGTTGATTTACGCGCTCTATGGCCCGCCGGTCTGCCATCAGCTCCCCGAACGCTCTTTCTTCTTCTATGGCTCGCGCCCGACCTACACCGCCGACGATCTGGCCCTGGCCGGCGCGGCGCTGCCGGCCGACGCCCAACAGCGCCGGCTCTTCGTGGGCGACCCGACCATCGGCTATAAGATGGCTTTCTGCCAACGCGATCTGGCTCTGTATGGGGGAGCGATCTTCTTCGGCGCGCTATACGCCCTGTGGGGGCGCCGGCTCAAACCCCTTAACTGGAAGGGGTTGCTCCTGTTCCTCGCGCCGCTGGCCGGCGATGGGACGGCGCAACTCCTGGGCCTGCACGAAAGCACGCCGGCCCTGCGCCTCTTCACCGGCATCCTGGCTGCCGGCGGCGGCGTCTGGTTCCTCTATCCGATCATTGAAATGTCTATGCTGGATCTTCGCCGCAAGGCGGCAGAAAAGTTGCATTTACCCGTCTGAGCGCTATTGCAGGTCGCCTGGACCTGCGACGTTGCCTGTCACGCTATTTTCTTCAGCGTCTTCGCAGCCAGGTTCAACAAATCCTCCATGTCGAAGGGTTTCGCCAGAACGGCCGTGATACGGTGTTGGGTGACCAGGTGAGCGTCCAGCCGGTCGCCCCAGCCGGTGATCATGACGATGGGGACGGTGGAGTTGGCGGCGCGGATGGCTGCTGACACATCCCAGCCAGAAATGGCCGGCATACCCAGGTCGGTGATGATCAGGTCAAAAGCCCGGCCATCGGCGCGAAAGGCTGCCAGGGCCTCGCCGGCCGCCGTGAAAGCGCTGACCGTATGTCCCTGGCTTTCCAGGGCGCGTTTGATAATGCGGCACAATTCCCCTTCATCGTCAATAAGCAAAATGCGTCCATGTCGCGTTGAGACAACCATATCGTGTTTCTCCTCTGTGGGCGCGCGCCCTTGCGCCGCCGGCAATACAAGTGTGAAACGGCTTCCCTTTTCGGGCGCGCTCTCCACGCGGATTTCTCCGCCGTGGCGGGCGATGATCCCGTAAGAAGTACTCAAGCCCAGGCCAGAGTTCTGCGGGCCTTTGGTGGTGAAGAATGGCTCGAAGATGCGACTACGCACGTCCTCGTTCATGCCAACGCCTGAATCCTGGACGCTGATGGTGACGTTGTGATCCTCTTGTCCCACGCAGAGGCGGATGGTTCCGCCATCGGGCATGGCGTCCAGCGCATTGAAGATCAAGTTGGTGAGGACTTCGCGTAGCTCGGAGGGATTGCCGGCGATGCGCGGCACATTGGCGGTCTCACAGGCCAGGGTCACGCTGCGCCCTTCGGCTTCCATCTGGTCTTTCCAACGCGGCCGGGTGATCTCGGCGATGCCGATGATGAGGTCATTGGGGTCGAGAAGGTGCAGCGTCTTCTCGTCGGGGCGCAGGCGCGTGAATTCTTGCAGCCGGCGCACGATGGCGGCGCCATCGCGCGCCGCGCGCACGATGGGTTCCAGATCCTGGCGCAGGCTGTCGTCGTTTTCGTAGCGTCGCATCGCGAGCTGCGCCCGCCCCAACACCACAGCCAGCACATTGTTGAAATTGTGGGCGATGCCGCTCGCCATTTGGCCCAGCGCGCGCAGCTTTTCGTTGGTGACAAGCTGCTGTTGCGCTTCGGCCAGGTCGCGATAGGCTTTATCGCGCTCGTGATACAGGCGCGCGTTTTGGATGGCCAGCGCCAGGTGGTTTGCCAATTCGGCGACCACCGCGCGCTCGATGATGGGGAATTCATCGCCAGTCCGATCGGTCAGGAGCAACGCGCCGAGCCGGCGGTTTTCGGCGATGATCGGCGCGATCAAGAAAGTCGCGCGCTCGCCATCCTTGCCGGCGGGGCCTTCTTTGAGCAGCGAGATTTCCGCATCCAGCGCCTCCTGCATCCAGGCAAGTTCCTGCTCACCCAGGCCGGCCTGTCCGCCGGTTGGCACGTGGGGATAGAGTCTCCCGCTCTGCGCGTCGTGGAGCGCCAGGGCGAATTCCTGGCGCGGGGCCAGCCGGCCGATTTCGGCCATGACCGTCTGGATGATGGCGCTCAAATCCAGGGACGCGTTGATCGCTTTGGCGATCTCTTGCAGGGCTGCCAGCCGGGCTGCGTTCTCGCGCGCCGCTTCATAGAGCTGGGCATTGACCATGGCGACCGATGCCTGGGTCGCCATATTGTTGAGGAACCGCAGGTCATCGGCCGAGAATTGCCGCTCGCCGACGTGGCTGACTGTCATGACGCCAACGGTTTCGCCCTTCGTTTGCAGCGGCACGCTGATGAGTGATTCTGGCTCTTGGGGCGTGCCGGGAACCAGGAAGGCTTCCGGATCGAGGTGCGCGGCGTTGGTGATGCGGCCGGCGCCATTGCGCGCCACCCATCCGCTGACCCCCTGGCTCATCTGCATGGGCGAAGAGAGCACTTCGTCGGAGTATGGCCCCTGGGCGACGACCGGATTCAGCAGGCCGCGGCCGGCATCCACCAGATAGATCACGCAGCCATCGCCTTTCAGGGAACGGCGGGCGTGTTCGGCGATCTCGCGCAGCACGGTCTGAAAATCGAGGGAGGAGGTGATGGCTTGGCCGGTTTCCAGGAGGGTAGAGAGTTCTTCGGCGCGCCGGCGTGTCTCGCGGAAGAGGCGCGCGTTCTTCAGCGCCGCGCCGACCTGGGCGCTGACCGCTTCCAAGAGCCGCAGATCATTCTCCTCAAAGGTGTCGGCGTGGCGGTTGATGACTTCCATGACGCCCACGATGCGCTGATCCACGGTCATGGGCGCGCACATCAGGTTGCGAGTGATGAAGCCGGACTGCTTGTCCACGCCGTTGTACCAGCGTGTGTCGCTGCGGGTATCGGACACGCGCACCGGCTCGCCGGTCAGCGCGACCCAGCCGGCGATGCCCTGGCCCAGGCGCACTCTCTGCCCGATGGCGCCGGCCGCGCCG
This sequence comes from uncultured bacterium, assembly GCA_903872005.1. Next base: position 6,729 of record CAIQJD010000454.1, read on the forward strand.
GCCCCGACGGCCATTTGAAAGACTACTGCCTGGCCGCTGTCGTCCAACAGGGCTACCGAAGCGGCCTCCGCATTGAAGAGCGCCTGCGCCTGCCCCATAATGTAGCGCAAGATGTCATCCGGGTCGAGCATGGAGGCGATGGCGCGGGCCATGTTGTCGAAGGCGCGGATTTCATCCAGGCGGGTGCGCGCTGCCTGCGCCTGCGTTTCGGCCAGGGTGCGCCGGGCGAGTTCCGTCTCGTAGAGCCGGCCTTGCAACAAGCAGCCCGCGGCGACGGCCGCCAGGGATTGTAGCTGGGTGGTGATGGCGGCATTGGCCGGCGCTTTGTCCAGCAGGATGACGCCGAGCGGCTCATTGGCCGCCTCTTTCAGGGGCAGGATGTGCGCGTAGGGCGACTGGGCCGGCGCGGCCGCGCCGCGCCGTATGGCTTCCAGGATAGACCGCTCCGCTTCCAACAGAGCGGGGGCGGCCATGCCGATGCGAGCGCAGGCGCGATCATCGGCCGGCGTGTTGCCGCAGGCGATCATCACGCCGCGAGCGCTGCCCACCAAGGCTTGGGCCAGCTTCAGAATTTCAGCCAGCGCCATGCCCTGGCTGAAGGGTTCACGCGCCACGCTTTCGGTCGCGGTCATACTACTCTACTCCTGGCCGGCGATGGTCTGCTGCTGTTCTGCCAGCAGATGCTCCAATTGCCGACAAAGGCTCTCCGCGGTCCGTGTCCAGGAACTCTCCGGCGCAGCGGAGATATAACGGCGCAGATCGGCTAGAGACTTCTCCCAATCGCCGGCGACTTGATATGCCAGCCCGCGATTGAGCAGCGCTTCCCAACGCGTCGCATCCAACGCCAGCGCCTGGTCAAAATCGCGGATCGCGCGCGCCGGCTCGCGCATCTCGCGCCAGTAAAGCGTGCCGCGCATCACGTAGGCATCTACCTGACCGGGGTTCAGGTGGATCGCATAGGTCAGGTCGCCAATGGCGTTGGCGTAGGCGTCGCGGTCGCCATAAAGATTGCCGAAATGGCGATAGCTGGCGGCGCGCAGGGTCAGCCACCAGCTTGCCAGGCGACGCCACACGTTCGCATGCTTCATCAATCAAATGAGATCTGGCTGAACTGCATCAGCTTGTCCCAACGATGGGTCGCTTCGATGGCGCGCACGGTGCCGGAACGGCTCCGCATGACCAGCGTGTGCGTTTTGGCTCCGCCGCCAAAGTAACGCACGCCCTGAAGTAGCTCACCGTCGGTGATGCCGGTGGCGGAGAAGAAGACATTGTCGCCGGCGCAGAGGTCATCGGTGCGATAGATGCGCTCCAGGTCAAAGCCCATGTCCACGGCGCGCTGTTTCTCATCGTCGTTGCGCGGCCAGAGCTTGGTCTGGATCTCGCCGCCCACGCATTTCAGCGCGCAGGCCGTCAGCACGGCTTCTGGCGCGCCGCCGATACCCACCAACAGGTCTATGCCGGCCGATTCGATGGCGGTCATCAGCCCGCCGGCCACGTCGCCGTGGGGCAGGAGACGGATGCGCGCGCCGGTGTGGCGCACGGCGGCGATCAGTTTCTTGTGGCGCTCGCGGTCGAGCATGACGACGGTCAGGTCACGGACATCCTTGTCGCGGGCGCGCGCTACGTTACGCAGGTTGACGGCGATGGGCGCTTCAATGTCAATCGCGCCGCGCGCGTCTGGGCCGACGGCGATTTTGTCCATGTAGACGATGGGGCCGGGCGAGAACATCGTGCCCCGATCGGAAAGGGCGACGACCGAGAGGGCGTTGGGTTGACCGTGCGCCAGGAGCGATGTCCCTTCTACCGGATCCACGGCGATGTCCACCAGGGGCGGCTCGCCGGTGCCCAGCTTCTCGCCGTTGAAGAGCATGGGCGCTTCATCTTTTTCACCTTCGCCGATGACGACGACGCCATCCATTTCGACGGTGTTGAGCACCAGGCGCATAGCGTCCACCGCGGCTTTGTCAATCTGGTTCTTGTCGCCGCGTCCCATCCACCGTCCCGAAGCCAATGCGGCAGCTTCGGTGACGCGGGCCAATTCCATTGCCAGGTTCCGATCCGGGGCTGTACGTGTCATCTCTTTTCGCCTCCTTTGGCGTCGCCGGCCGGTTATCTTCCCCCAATCACCATGCCGGCCGGGTCAATCTCACGCAGGATGCGTTGCTCGTCGGGCGTGGGCGGCTCGTTGTAGACGATCTGGTCGGGCAGGTGGATGGGGAATTCGCTGTTGGCCTGCATCTCTTCCACGCTGACGCCGGGATGCAGGGCGACGAGCGTCATCTGCTTGCTGGCGTCGTCGAAGCCGAAGACGCCGAGCTGGGTGATGACGCGATAGGGGCCGCCGCCGGCCGGCAGGCCGGCCGCCTCGCGCGCGCCCGGCCCGGTCAGGTAGCCCGGCGTCGTGATGAAGGGGAGCTTCTTCACGAAGGTACGGACGCTCTGGTTCCGCATCACGTAGATGGTGCGCCAGCAGAAGGAGCCGATGTCATTGGCCCCGCCGGAGCCGGGGAGGCGCACTTTGGGCTTCTCCCAGTCGCCGAAGACGGTGGTGTTGAGGTTGCCATACATGTCCATGGCTGCGCCGCCCAGGAAGCCGTAGTCAATATAGCCGGCCGAGCAGGCCGACATGACGTCGTGCATGCTGGAGGCCATGACGGCCTTGTGGAAGGTGCGCGAGTCGCCCACCGAGATGGGCAGCA
>CAIQJD010000455.1 GCA_903872005.1 uncultured bacterium
CGGCGTCTTCACGTATCTGTTCGTGCGCCGGCTGACGGGGCGCTATTGGGCGGGGATGCTGGCCGGCGTCGCGTTCGGCCTGGGCGGGTTCCTGACGAGCTACCCGATGCTGCAATTGATTATCCTGGAGGCGGCGATCTGGCTGCCGGCGGCGTTGTGGCTGATCGAGCGGGGGTTGGCGCGGCGCGCGTGGCGCGATCTGGCGCTGGCCGGCGCGGCGCTGGGGTGCAGCGTGCTGGCGGGGCATTTTCAGACGTTTTTGTACGTGGGCTATGTCGCGGGAGCGTACTGGTTGCTGCGGCTGATCCAGACGCGGCCGGGGTGGCGCTTCGCGGCGTTGGGGAGCGCCCTGTTGGGGGGCGTGGCCGCGGGGTTGAGCGCCGGCCAGTGGGCGCCGAGCCTGGAAATGGCGCGCCTTTCGCCGCGCGATCAACTGACCTACGCGGAATACTCGAAGGGCTTCGCGCTCAAGGAGTTGTGGGGGCTGCTGCGGCCGAATCGGGGTCAGTGGTCGCCGTTGTACGTGGGTCTGGCGACGCTGGGACTGGTCGGGTTGAGCGCGCCGGCGGCCTGGGCGGCGCAGCGCGGCGGGGAGCCGGCCGGCCGGCGGGGGCAGATCGCTTTCTGGATCGTGGCGGTCGCGGCGGCGTTGGTGCTGTCCCTGGGAGCCAATGGGTTTCTGTATCCGCTGGCCTATCGCGTCGCGCCGGGGTTCGCGTTGTTCCGCCAGCAGGAACGGGCGGCGCTGGTCGTGACGTTCGGGTTGGCTGTTCTGGCCGGCTATGGGGCGGCGTGGCTGGGCGCGCGGAGATGGATGCGCTGGCCGGTCTGGGCGGTCGTGCTGGCGGCGCTGTGGGTTGATCTGTATCTCGCCAATGGCGGGGCGATCTTGCAGGCGGAGCCGGCCGGGGGGTACTTCGCGGCGACGCCGGCGGCCGAGTACCTGAATAACGTGCGGGACAATACGTGGCGCATCAGCAGTGAAGGGTTGTTGCCGGGCGATGGCAATGCCGGCCTGGTGTATCGGTTTCGGGATGTGGTGGGGAGCGGGCCGCTCTTTCTGGCGGCGTTCGACCGATTCGTGCAGCGCGTGCCGGAGGTGCGCTGGCAGCGCATGTTGAATGTGGATTACCTGCTGACGCGCCGGACGCTGACGCATGGGGCGATGCGTCTGATCCTGGAACGGGATGGGCAGCGGCTGTATCAGGCGTTTCTGGATGGCCGGCCGGCGTGGATCGCGCATGCCTGGGAGCCGGCGGCGCACGCTAATGAGGCCATTGACAAGACGGCGATGCCGGCGTTCGATCCGTGGCGCACGGCGGTGTTGGAGCAGGCGCCGGCGCCTGTGCCGGCCGAGGCCGGCGCGATGGGGGACGAGACCGTGCGCGTGGTCGAGATTCGACCGCAGCGCGTGGTGGTAGAGGCGAAGCTGGATACGGCCGGTGTGCTGGTGTTGAGCGAGGTGGCCTATCCGGGGTGGCGCGTGTGGGTGAACGGGCAGCCGGCGCAGGCGTTGCGGGCTTATGGGGTGTTGCGGGCGACGGCGCTGCCGGCCGGCGTCTGGCGCGTCGAGTGGCGTTTCGTGTCGTGGCCGGCGTGGCTGGGGCTGGGGATTACGTTGGCGACGCTGGTGGGCGTATTGGTGGGCGTGGTTTCATTGAGGCGGACGCGCACGAGGCGCCAGGCTACGGCGGCAGGGGAG
>CAIQJD010000456.1 GCA_903872005.1 uncultured bacterium
CTTTGCGAGACGAGATGTGCAATCAGCGTATGCAACGGCACCGTAGCGCTTCATCTTGCGTTGCTGACTCTGGATGTGCGTCCTGGCGATGAAGTGATTGTGCCGGCTCTTACGTACATTGCTACAGCCAACGCTGTTCGGTATGTTGGGGCAGAGCCTGTCTTCGTGGACATTGACCCAAATACGTGGTGTCTTGATCCGAGGAGAATCGAGAACGCGATCACTCCACGCACGAAGGGCATCATCGCCGTCCACTTGTATGGCCATCCAGCAGACATGGACGAAATAAACCATATTGCCGGTGTGAACGGCCTCTGGGTCATCGAGGACGCGGCAGAGGCACCGTTGGCTATGTACAGAGGTCGGAAGGTCGGATCCCTTGCGCGGATCGCAACTTTTTCGTTTTATGGCAATAAGGTACTTACTTGTGGCGAAGGCGGCGCTCTGACGATGTCGGATCCCAGCTTGGAGCTGCGAGCGCGGACACTACGCGGCCAAGGTATGGATCCGAAACGCCGTTACTATTTTCCGGTGATCGGACATAATTTTCGCCTTACGAATGTGGCCTGTGCAATGCTGTGTGCACAGCTCGAACGATGTGATCAGATTCTGCAACGACGGCGCGGGATTTTCGCGCTCTACCGGCAGTTGCTCGACAATATACCCGGCATTAGTTTCCAGCCCAGTGCCCCTTGGGCCGAAGTCTCTCCCTGGCTCTTCAGCATTACTATTGAGCAAGGGGCGTATGGCCTTTCTCGGGACGAATTGATGGCGAAACTGACAGCACAGGGAGTTGAAACACGACCATTCTTTATCCCCTTGCACGTACTTCCGCCTTTCCGTGAAAGTTCTCATCGGCGAGGAGAGCATCTGCCTGTGACGACAGGCCTTGCCGCAAGCGGCATGAACCTGCCGACATATAGTACGATGAGCGACACAGAAGTTCAGCAAGTAGCTAGATTGATCACAAAGTGAAACCCGCAGCGTCGGTGTGAGATAATACCCGCGATGTCTCTGTTGTAGGAAGTCATGAAATGAACGGGGCAGACGCCTTCTTGATGCCATCAGGAAATACCTCAAGAATGTGCAGAATAACGGATAGTATTGCAGGCCTAAGACTATTCCTTTGTGGCTATCATTGGGTGGGTTGCCAAGTACTCGAACATCTACTCTGCCGAGGAGATATTTCCGAGTTAGCTGTGTTCACCCATGACGCGCCTACATTCGTGCCAGACCTTCGCATGCTTGCTGCCCGACGGGGCGTTTGGTGTACCACTGATAGTATCAACAGAATGGCGTGGCCTTTTCAACCGGATATTGTCGCGAGTGTCTATTATCGCGATATCATCAAACCACATGTGATAGAGCATGCAAACCGAAGGATATTCAACCTTCATCCCTCACTATTGCCAAGGCATCGCGGGTGCTCATCGTTGACGTGGGCCATCATTGACGGTGATCCGATTACGGGAGTGACATTCCATTACATCGATCCCGGTATTGACAGCGGGAGTATCATACTACAAGCTGCACTGCAAATCTCCCCAACAGAAACGCAGGCAACCCTATATCAACGTGCTATGGAGTTGGGGACCGGCTTTTGGCCGGCTGCTTTCGAGTTGGTGCGCGCAGGATTTCAGGGTATGCCACAGGCCGGCGAGCCCACATGCCATCGACGTGAAGTGCCGTATAGAGGTGAAATTGATGACACCTGGTCCATAGAGAAAGTCGAGCGGTTTATCCGCGCAATGACATACCCACCATATCCCTATGCTACGTACCATGGCCGGCAGATACGCACCTTGAGCGAATATCTCCAACTGCGCCAGTGTGGGTTATAAGGAAATGCGTAAGCCCCACGTCGCCGATCCTTTCATTCAGAAGGTGAACTACAATCCACGTCCACTCTCGTCACTGCAAGACGGTCGAACATGACAATTGTAGCGGAATATGTATAAGTCACCCCTAGTTTCCATCGTCATTCCTACTTATAACCGAGATGCATCGATTGCTCGAGCTGTAAAGAGCGTTTTGACCCAGACATGTCAGGACTTTGAAATTTTGGTCGTGAATGATGGCTCAACTGACAGCACTGCCAGAGTTGTCTCAGCCTATACAGAAGTAGATCAACGGGTTCGCTATCTCCAACACGAAACCAATCGGGGAGCGCAAGCCGCTCGCAACACAGGCATTCGCGCGTCGCGAGGTTTGTGGGTCGCTTTCCTAGATTCAGATGACTTCTTTTTGCCTACCAGCCTCGAGGTTCGCTTGGCACTGGCACGACGGGCAATGGTTAGCGTCGTGCATTCCGAGTGCTACGTTTTGCGAAGTGGTCATGACATGGCGCTTTATGGTGTCCGCCCACTATCCGGTGATATCTATCATGAACTGTTGGCTGCACCGGGCCCCTTATTTCCTTCTCTCCTAATTCGGAGAGATGCTCTGGAGAAGATTGGGCACCTTGATGAGCGGATTGTATCATACCAAGAATGGGATACTGTGATCCGTTTGGCAAGGCACTATAAGTTCGGGTTCGTGTCCGAACCGACTTTCGTGTATGACTGTTTGGGACAAGACACCATTTCAAAGAATAAACTGCGTGACGCCAGAGGCTATGGGCAAATTGTGCACAAGCACACCTTGTCCATTCTCTGGCATCTTGGGCCTCGTTCTCTGGCGAAACATTGGCGTCTCCTGTCATGGAGATATGAGGTTGCTGCTCACTATCGGGAGTCGCGGTACTACAAACTACTTACGACGCTATGCGATCCTCCACTTTTGGGCAAGATCATGCGTCGGTTGAGATTGTCGTGATTATGATACGAGCACCTGTGACATTCCTCGAGAACATACTATAGGATGAATCGGAGGTTTCCTAGTGAAAGTAGGTGTTTACATCGAGGGTATTTTGCCCACCGCCGGCGGTGGCATTACCTTCCAGCGCGAGATACTCGCTGCTTTGTCTGAACTGAAAGGAACTACACATCACTCTTTTGTGGCTTTTTGTGCTGCTGACAGTGCGGAGACCATCCCAGATCTGACTGGTATCCCAATGGTCAGGCTGCCGCACCATCCGCGAGTCAAGTCACTGCTCAGGCAAGACTTACAACGAGTCTTCAGAGCCATGCGACGAAGACTGTTCCACAACAATGGGCCATCAGTACAGGCGAGTGCTGCAATGACTTCGCTGGAGCGGTCGGCTCGCTTGGCCGAAGTACAGTGCATGTGGTTCCCCACTGCTTCCTCTGAACCAGTTGATCTGCCCTATCTGGCGACCGTGTGGGATTTGCAGCACCGTCTTCAGCCGTACCTCCCTGAATCGGGCAGGCGCGAGAAGTGGAGGCAATGCGACGCGTATTACGCTGGTCATCTTCAGCGTGCATCCTTTGTGATCACCGGTTCTCACACCGGACGTCTGGAAGTCGAGCGCTTCTATCAGGTTCCTTCTGATCGCGTCAAAGTCATACGCTACCCTACGCCGCATTTCGCGCTCAACGCTTTGCCAAGTACAGAACCAGAGGTGCTGCGCCAGAACGGCATCCCCAAGAGCTATCTGCTTTATCCTGCCCAGTTCTGGGCTCAGAAGAACCATGCGAACTTGCTCCTCGCCCTTCAATTGTTGCATGAAAAACATGGGTTAGTCTTGCCGGCCGTGTTCGTCGGCTCTGATCACGGGAATGAGACGTACATTCGGAACATGGTACACGAGCTTGGGCTGTCATCTCAGGTACATTTTCTCGGTTTCGTGCCATTGAATGATCTAGTGTCTCTCTATCAGCATGCATTGGCGCTAACGTTCATGTCTTTCTTTGGCCCAGACAATCTTCCTCCGCTCGAGGCATTTGCTCTCGGCTGCCCGGTCATCGCATCCGACATTTCTGGAGCACGCGAGCAGTATGGAGATGCAGCATTGTTGGTGGATCCTAAGAGTCCTGAAAGGATCGCCGCTGCGATCCTTAGTCTGTATGGCGATCCGCTACTGCGTGCGACCCTGGCGCGGCGCGGTCTAGTACGGGCTCGGGAGTGTACTAGGGTGGATTTCGTTCGCGCGGTATTCTCGATATTGGATGAGTATGAGCCGATTCGTCGGTGCTGGGCCTGAGTCCGTGTTCTCAGACTGCCTCACAGATGCTTCTGTTTGCGACGAACAGAGTGTACTGCACATCCTCGTCATCACCGCGCTCTATCCGCCGCACCACCTTGGCGGCTATGAGCTGCGCTGCAAGGAAGTCGTAGAGCGGCTGCGGGCGCGCGGTCATCAAGTCCGAGTATTGACCAGCACGTATGGTGCCGGCCGGCGGACAATGGATGGCGACACAGCGCGGGTGCTGCACCTGGAGCCTTCGCGGGCCCTACTGCAGCGAGTCGTCTGGGACACCCTGGACCTGCGCTTCATCCGAGCGGTCATCCGCAGCTATCGTCCTGATGTCATTCACCTGTGGCACATGGCTGAACTCGCCCGGACGATCTTTCCCTTTCTGGCCAGGCTATCACTCCCGATCGTGTACGACGAGGGAGGGTTCGGGTTGATACTGGCTTGGTCCAACCATGGTCGCTGGCTCGGCTTTTGTGAAGGACAAAGCAAATCCAGGGCGAAGGCTGTTGTTAAACGCGTTCTGTGCCGATTCATATCTGCTCTCACCGGCGACTTACTACCGCGGAAGTGGGCGTGGCCATCGCAGATGACCCTGTACTTCAATAGTCACTATGGGCCGGAGAGGGCGCGGGCTGCTGGCGTCCCCGTGGAAAAGAATCCTCGCGTGATCTATTCCGGCATAAATCTAGGCTTGTGGGCATATCGCCCGCGCGAATCATTGGGATCGCCGCTTCGTCTGGTAGCGCCGGGCCGTGTGACGGAGATTAAGGGCATACACGATGCCATCATGGCATTGGCCAGAGTTGAGACCCTTGTCCCAGGTTATCCATTTCACCTGCGCGTCGTCGGGCCGCTCGTAGATCCTACATATCACGCCAGGTTAGTGAAACTGACACAAGACCTGGACCTCGCGAATCATGTATCTTTTGAGGGGCCGGTCGCCGCAAACAGGATGCCGATAATGTATCGAGAGGCAGATATCTGTCTGTTTCCATCACGCCAGATGGAAGGGCTGTCACGTGTCCCACTGGAAGCGATGGCCTCCGGCGCCGTTGTCATCACGGCAGGGAATGAAGGCAGCGCAGAGTATATCCGCAATGGGGAGACCGGTTTTCTCGTCAATGGGAGCAACCCGGAGGAGACTGCCGGCGTCATCAAGATGCTCTACGACAACCCGGACCTATACGCGCGCGTGGCGCGAAGGGCGCGCCAAGAGGTTGAGGAGCATTTCACCCTTGACCGCGCTGTAGATCAGATTGAGATGGTATTGCGCTCAGCCGTCCAATGCGCGGGCGCTCCTTCACCGCAAAGACATTCTGGGCCGTGAGTGGATGGACTTGGGGGAATGGTATCTTCAATGTAATGAAGGTGTCGTGGCATCTCGTCATGACTGCATGGCTCTGAAACGCGATGGATAGCAGCCCCGGCGGCCCGCTTCAGGTCAGCGTGGTCGTGCCGACCTACAATGCGGCTTGCTCCTTGCGGCGCGGCCTGGACGCGCTCCTGGCCCAGGATGATGCGCCTCCCTATGAGATTATCGTCTCAGACGACGGTTCGACCGACGATACCGCCCGGATGATGGGGCGCTACACTCGAGACGAGCGGGTCAAGTATTTCCCTCATCAGAATGTGCAGCGCGCCGAGAACCGCAACATCGGAGCCAGGCAGGCGCGGGGCGAGCAGTTGATCTTCATGGATTCTGATATGCTTGCGACGCGAGGATTCGTGAGGGCGCATGTCGCGGCGTTGGCGTTGGCCGGCGAACGTGGCCTAGTATCTGGCGCGGTGCCCGTTGCTCAGGAGTGTCGCTCTGTTCCGACGGGCCGCTATCTGGCCGGCAAATGGGAACGCCGGCTACAGGCGCTACAGCGCGAGCCGCACAACATCGAGCTAATGCAGAGCAATAACTTCTCCATCACGCGCAGCTTCTTCGAGCGCATCGGTGGTTTCGACACCGGCTTCCTGCAGTATGGCGGCGAAGATACCGATTTCTTTGCGCGTGCCGCGTTGTATGGCGCGGAGTTCCGCTATTCGGCCGAGGCTCTGGCCTATCATTTGGTGGAGCGTTCCTTCTCTCTGCTGTTGGCAAAAGCGCCCAGCGCAGCGCGCATGTCTCAGCGCGTGGCGCAGCGCTATCCGATGTTGGCGCATCCCAACGCGGCGCAGGCCGAGAGCGTTGAGAATCTCAAGGGGCGCATCTGGCGAGTGTTCAGGCGGATGCCGGGGACGACATGGCTGCTATTGCAGATGTTGCCATTTATTGAGAGAGTCTGCTCCGATCGGGTCATCTTCCTGGTCTACAACTCGCTCATCAGCGACTTTCGGATGCGCGCATTAGAATAGATGCGTGCGCCCTATCCCATCTTCGTCACGCGTTGGTTTGCTCATCATAGCTTGGTATCTGGTTATGATCAACTGGCCTTACGTTGGCCGAATAATTACGCGACGTTGGCATTGCACCTGGAAGGCGCGGGAGGCGCACGCACGGCCGGCCGATCTGGCGCTGCCGTCCGTTTTCTGCTTGACAGCTTGGCGCGAACGGAAGGCGGTTGGATACTTCTGCGCCAACTGGCGCAAGGCCATCGCGACGGCAAGTTGATCCACGTACTATATGGGGAAACTGACCTACCGCTGCCCTGGGTTCATCGTCTCCGTCGCGTCCCGGTTGTCGCAACCATCCATCAGCCGGTATCACATTTGACCAGGAGCGCAGCGCGCTTGCGGCGGTTGCGCCGGCAGTTGGATGGCGTGGACCTGGTGATTGCGCTGTGCCAGGAACAGCGCAGGTTCTTTGAAGAGCTTGTAGGAACGTCTCGCGTGCGGGTTGTGCCCCATGGCGTAGACACAACGTTCTTTCACCCCTGCCGGGTTGAGCGAGAGCGAAGCATCCTGATCGTGGGGGGCTGGATGCGTGATTGGGCGTATGGCGCCAGAGTGCTGCGGGCTACCCTGGAACGATGTGCCGACGTCAGCGTGCGTCTGATAGCGCCGGCCGGCGATCATCCTCTGTTGCTCTCTATGCCAGCCGCACGCCTGCAAGTCACTCCTCGTTTGTCCGACGCAGGTCTGCGGCAGGAGTATCAGACGTGCGGAGTGGCTTTCTTCCCGTTCCACGCAGCCACGGCCAACAACGCCCTGCTGGAGGCCAGCGCGTGCGGTTGTCGTATCGTGGCGACAGATGTCGGCGGAGTTCAAGAGTACGCCGGACGTTCGGCCAAGCTGTTCGAACCAGACGCAGAGCCAGCAGATGTGGCATCTGCGCTGCTGGATGAGATGGATCAGGCGGCAAAGGAGCCAATCTGCGCCGCCGCCGTCGAGCAGGCGGCTGGTCTCGACTGGGTTGAAGTGATCCGACAGATGCGAGAGGTCTATGCGAATCTGCTACATCTGTGACGGGTACCCGCCGGCGCAACGCGTCGGCGGCATCGAGGTATTCACGCAGACGCTGGCGCGAGGATTGGTCAGCCGTGGACACCAAGCGTCTGTAGTGGGCTTCAGCAACGGCTATTCTACGCCGGCCATTGAGGATGATCAGGGGGTACGTGTCGTGCGGCTGCCGGCAATTGGGAAGTCGCGGGCGCGCGGTCTACCAGTATTGCAGCATTATGTGCACCTGGAATGGGCCATCCGGCAGGAAGTGCGGCAATCTCGATGCGAGCTCGTAGAATGCCCGGATGTGCGCGGTTCCCTGATCTTGGGCAAATTCGGAACGCCCGTCGTCGTCCGCATGCACGGCGCACATTTTGTGTACAGCCTGGCAACGCAACGAAAGCCGCAGCGCTTCACCCCTTTCTTTGAGAAGCGCACGCTCCATTTGGCAACCCATCTCGTCGCAGTGAGCCGCTATATTCGCGACGCGACGCTGAGCGCGGCCGGCCTTGTGGGCCGGCCATGTGAGGTAGTCTACAATGGGGTAGATACGTCCCTGTTTCGGCCGGCGCCGGACGTTCGGCGGGAATCGCAGCGCATCCTCTTCGTGGGCCGGCTGACAGAGACGAAAGGCGCCCCGCAACTGTTCAAGGCGCTGCCGACGGTGTTTCATCAGCAACCCGGCGCGCATCTGCGCTTCGTTGGGAGGGATCCGGTGGAGAGCGACGGTCGCAGGGCCAGTGACCGACTGATCGGCGAGTTGCCAGAGCAAGATCGAGCGTCGGTGGTGGTCGCTGGAGAGAAACTGCATGAGGAACTCCCGCCAGAATTCCAGAAGGCTTCCGTCGTTGTCTTCCCCTCTCAAGTAGAGGCGCATCCCATCGCTGTGATCGAGGCGATGGCGTGTGGCTGCCCGGTGGTCTTCATGGCGCATGGGCCGGGGCCGGAAATGGTGACGCATGGCGAAGACGGCCTGCTGTGCGACACCGGCTCGCCGGCGGCCATCGCCGAGGCCATCATCAGCCTCCTGGCTGATCCGGAGCGGGCGCGCCGGCTGGGGGAACGCGCCGCGGCGCGGGTCGCGCGAGAACACTCGCTGAACGTATTCATCACACAGAACGAACGATTCTACCAATCCTGTTTGGATGATTGGATGCGAGGCAAGAAACATTGACCAAGGGTGCTTCGATGCTACGTCAATCGGACAAGCCCCTGCGCGTCCTACATATCGTTCATCCCAGCTTCGGCTACACCTTCAGCGGCACGACCAAGCGTATCCTGCGCCTGCTGCGCGAGTGGCAAGAACCAGAGATTACGCTCAGCCTGTGGGGTTCAGACTACCTCACGCAGACCACCGAAACCGTAGCCCAACTCTGGAGCAAGCAAATCCGGCACACTCGCCTTGTGCGGCTGGGTTGGTCTCTTAGCCTTCTGTGGATGCTACTACGCGAACGCAACCAGTATGATCTAGTACACGTACACACACTCTGGTGGGGCGGACTGCTCACTCCAATCGTTGCGCATTTGGTGGGACGCAAAGCTATCTATCACATGAGCCTACTGGGCTCTGATAATCCGAGCGCGATGCTCCTACAGAATCTGGGCAGACTGAAGCTTGCGCTCTTCAAGCATTACGATGGGATCGTGGCTCTATCACCTGCCTTGGTCGAAGACTGCCACGGGAACAATCTTTCAAGC
>CAIQJD010000457.1 GCA_903872005.1 uncultured bacterium
GGTGGGCGTGCGCGTGGCCGTGGGCGTGTTTGTTGGCGTCGGGGAGTTGGTCGGCGTGCGCGTCTGCGTGGGGGTGCGTGTGATGGTAGGCGTCGCGGTCGGTGTTGGCGTTGGCGCTTCCAGGCTCAGCGCCAACTTCGCGACGAAAACATCTGCCGACCCGCCATAGGAGCGATCGAAAGCGCCTTCGGTCGTCGGGAAACTCCCGGACACAGTATATCCCGCCACATAGGCCCTGCCGAGTGCGTCCGCTGCGAGGGCATAGCCGTAGTCGTAGCTGTACCCGCCCAGGAAAGTGCCATAGACCAGTTCACTCCCCGTCGAGTTCAGTTTGGCCAGAAATGCGTCCGTGTCGTTTTGACTGCGATCGAAGGCGCCCACGGTGGTCGGAAAGTCAGAGGAGTAGGTGTGTCCTGTCACATAGGCGTTGCCGGCTGTGTCCAGGGCCGCGGCGAATGCAAAATCCGAACCCCCTCCGCCAAACAGGGTGCTGTAGATAAGGGCGCTGCCGGCGGGGTTCAGTTTGGCCACAAAGGAATCTGTGCCGCTGAGACTGCGATCGAAGGCGCCTTCTGTTGTGGGAAAGTCAGAGGAACTGGTGTACCCAACCGCAAAGGCATTGCCGGCTGCATCGAGCGCTAGCGCATTGCCGTAGTCGTAGCCATTCCCACCAAGGAAGGTGCTGTAAAGGAGTTCGCTCCCGGTCGGGTTCAGCCTGGCTACAAAGACGTCTTCGCTGTCGCCATAGGTGCGATCGAAAGCCCCTTCTGTGGTCGGGAAATTAGAGGATCGGGTGCACCCTGCCACGTACGCATCTCCTTCAGCGCCCACTGCCAGAGCATTGGCAAAGTCCGTCCCGTATCCACCCAGAAAGGTACTATAGAGCAGACCAGTGCCCGCCCGGTTCAGTTTGGTCACGAAGGCATCCACGGCCCCGTAATTGAAGCCGCGGTCGAAGGCTCCCAGCGTTGTCGGGAAGTCGGAGGATCCAGTATACCCGGCCGCGTAGACAGATCCCTCTGAGTCCAATCCGATGGCATAACCGTAGTCGGTGCTGCTCCCGCCCAGCAACGTGCTGTAAATTAGTCCAGTTCCGCCTGGGGTCAGCCCGGTTACGAAGACGTCTGTGAAAGTACCACTGTAACTGCGGTCGAAGGCTCCTTCTGTCGTCGGAAAATCCGCAGAATCCGTGTATCCCGTCACAAAGGCATTGCCGCCGGCATCCACTGCCAGCGCTACACCATGGTCACCGCCTGTCCCGCCCAGGAAAGTACTGTAGAGCAGTCCCGTGCCGGTCGAGTTCAACTCAGCGATGAAAGCATCTGTCGCGTCGTTCGTGCGGTCAAATACCCCTGCCGTGGTCGGGAAGTTGGAGGAGTCAGTATTTCCCGTGACGTACGCATTGCCTGCCGCATCTACTGCCAGGGCATAGCCAGTGTCCCCGCCGCTGCCGCCCAAGAAGGTGCTGTAGAGCAAATCGCCGGGGTTGTCCATCGTCCGAGCGGGAGCGGCCGGCGCGTCGCCGAAGGGCGCCCGCACCGTGTTCCCTTCGATGGCCGGCTGGCCCTTGGCGCCGGCGGCGTAGAGCAGCGGCAACACCATCTCGCCAATCGCCGTCTCGACGCACAGGCGCGTCCCTCCGTCGGCCGCCTCCAGCGTCAGCGCCTCGGCGCCCTCAATCCGCAGTCGTACCTGCGAAAGATCGGCTCCCGGCCGCGCCTCCATGCGCCAGGGCAGCGCCGGGTCGCCGCCGGCCCCGATGATCAGATCCACGCCGGGGTAGAGGTCCATATAGCGCACGCCGGCCCAGACCGGCACGGCCGGCCGCCAGTCGGCGGGGTCGCTGCCGATGAAGTAGGAGACGACCGTCTCCTGCCGGCCAAAAGGCTCGATGCGCGGGCGGGGGGTCGCGCCGGGGAAGCTGAGACGTAGATTCACGCCGCGTGACGCGGCTGGCGCGCCGGCGAAGGGATCGGGCGCGCCCATCGGGGCGTCGGATTGCGGCGCGGCCGGGGCTTCCAGTCGGGTCAGCCACAACGCATCGTCGGCGAGCCAGAGCGTCCCCGCGCCCACCTGCGCCTGGAAACGCGCCGCTGGCGCGAACTGGCCGGCGTTTTCGATGATCAGGAAGGTCGTGTCCGGCGACGGAGCGGCCGACGCCGGCTGTGCGCCGGCGGAGTAGAACGTGATGGAGCAGAGGGTCAGGATGGCGAGACTGAGGGAGGCGAAGCGCGTCAATCGGTATTGCATGAAGAGCTGCTCCTGTAGAGGAGTTGCGTGAAGTTCCGGCTCTCTGGCGCGAGGCCGGCCATAGGCCGCCCGACCGAAGGAAGTATTGCAGATATTGTAGCGCGAATTGGGCGCTGCAGCAAGCGGCGATTTGCGCCTTTTCGGGGAGGCGCGCGCCGGCGGCAGAGATAGGCGCGGCGCTACCCCTTTCCCACACCCCGCTTCCCAATTCCCTCTTGACTTTGCCACGCGTTTCTGCTAAACTGTATGATGTATACAACATACA
>CAIQJD010000458.1 GCA_903872005.1 uncultured bacterium
GGCCAACGCATACGCACTTCGGACGTTCGCTTCTCCCTTTGCTTGCTGCTGAAACCAGCTTTCACCGCGACGCGGTCTTTTGCGAGGGTGGACGTTTACCCGGAGAGCGCCAGGCCATGGAGTTAGAATCTCGCCAAAGCGACGATCCTACTGGTCTCTATCATCCCAGGCTTGTGTTACAGGCCGGACAAGGCCCGGAACACGGCAAAGCTACGATGTGTCGTACCTCTCGTTTCAAATACGTGCGCCGTCTGCTTGAGAGTGATGAATTGTACGATCTCGAATCTGATCCGCAAGAATTGCACAACCGGATTGCTGATCCCGCTTACGCCAATATCTTGGCGGAACTCAAAGAACGTATGCTCACCTTTTACCAGGAGACAGCCGATGTCGTTCCATGGGACACAGATCAACGTTCATAGTAGACGTAGGGTGGGCCCCTGGCCCACCAACCTCAGCCCAACCTCCCGCAGGTTCGCAACCCGCGGGAGGTTCCTCACGCATAATAGGGCGAGACGAAGAGGCCGGCCTCGCGGAAACGCCGCGCCGCGTACTCCTCCGCCTCGGAGAAGACCGTCTCGGCGTCCATGGTCAGTAGCTTATGGTCTTCCACGACGATGCGGCCATTGACGATGACCGTCTCGACATCGCGCGCCGCGCTGGCGCAATAGACCAGGTTGTTGACCAGATTGTTAATCGGGCGCAGGTGATAGCCGCTCAAGTCGAGCAGGATCAGATCGGCCTTCTTGCCGACTTCCACCGAGCCTAGCTCGTCGCCCATGCCCAGGGCCTTGGCCCCGCCCAGGGTCGCCATCTCCAGGACTTGATAGGCCGGCGTCACCGCCGGGTCCTGGACGGTCACTTTTTGCAGGAAGGCGGCCAGGCGCGCCGCTTCAAGGAGGTCCATGTTATCGTTGACCGCACAGCTATCGGTGCCCAGGGAGACGACCACGCCGGCCTTGAGCATCTTGGCAATCGGAGCCACGCCGTCGGCCACTTTCATGTTGCATTCCGGGTTGTGGTTGACGGTCGCGCCAGTCTCTTTCATGATAGCGATGTCGTCGTCGTTGAGCCAGATGCAATGCGCGCCCAGCACGTCCGGCCCCAACAGGCCCAACTGATGCAGCGCGCCCACCGGCGTCGCGCCGTAGATGTCGCGCATGTTGTCCCACTCGAACTTAGTTTCGGCGATGTGAATGTGGATGCCGACGCCCTTCTGGGTCGCCAGGGCGCGCACGTCGCGCATCAGGTCGCCGGTGCAGGAATTGGGACAGGCCAGGCCATAGCGGAATGTGACGCGGCCGCCGGCCGAGGCCCGGCAGCGCTCGATCAGCCGGTCGGCCAGGGCGTAGGCTTCGGGCATCGGCAGGAGCATCCCCGGCCGGTTCCACTGATCGTAGTCGGTCAGGGTCAGGGTGTGCACGGCGCGGATGCCGGCCTGCTCGTAGATGCTAATCAAACCCGGCTCGGTGGCCCATTCCATGTTGAGCAAGGTGGTGATGCCGCACAGGAGCGCCTCGGCGCAGCCCAGGCGCGTGGCGTGGTACTGCAAGTCGGTGCGGCCGGCGCGATAGTCGGCCACCGCCATGACGATGCGCGGCGAGGAGACCTGATCAATCCATTCGGCCAGGGCCAGGTCATCGCGCGAACCTTTCAGGTAGTTTTGCAGGCAGTGATGGTGCGTGTCAATCAGGCCGGGCAGGATCGCTTTGCGCCGCGCCGAAATCGTGCGGCGCGGTTGGTAGCGGCCGGCCAGTTCGCTCCGTTCCCCCACAGCGACGATGCGCTCGCCGGCGATGGCGACCGAGCCGTCGTAGAGGATACGCTCGGCCGGGTCCATGGTGATGACCGCGCCGCCCTCGATGAGCAGGTCAATCTCTTGCGGCTGTGCGTGGTGTTGAGTCATGCGTTGTTCCTCACAATATTCCACCCCGTAGCATCGGCCCTTGTGGCCGTCCGAAAGCCAGACGCGCACAAGGCGCTAGACTACGAGGACTATGTCAATACTTCGTTCACCAACGTCGCCAGGGACGCCGGCCGCAATTTGCGCCGCGTCTTGCGGATCACCTGGCGGAAGCGCACGTAACAATTGGGGCACGACGTGACCAGGTACTCTGCGCCTGTGGCGCTGGCCTGATCCAGCCGATCTACCACGGTCTGGTTCGCCACGTCCTGGGCGCTGAAGAAGACGCCGCCGCCGGCGCCGCAGCACTGTCCCTCGCGGCGATTGGCGGCCATCTCCAATAGCTCCAGTTCGGGGATGGCGCGCAGCAGGTCGCGCGGCGGCTCGTACATGCCGATATGCCGGCCCAGGACGCACGGGTCGTGCCAGGTGGCTTTGATGGGCAGCTCGCCCAGCCGGCCGGCCACGCGCGGCAGCAGGAACTCGCTGATGTGCTGCACATCGAAGTTGTGGCGCAACGCCTCATCCTTCTGGAACGTGAACTTGAACATCTGATAGCACGAGGGACAACTGGTCAGGATGATCTGCGGCTCGCGCCGGCGGATCAGCTCCAGGGTGTGGCCGGCGACCTCGCGGAAGCCCTCCATCTGGCCGATCTCGTAGAGCGGGATGCCGCAGCAGGTATCTTCGGTGAAGAGGGTCCAGTCCAGGCCCAGCCGGTCCAGGATGCCGGCGATGGCCTCAACTTCCTCCGGGGCCATGCGCCAGTTGGTGCAGCCGGGGTAGAAGAGGATGGCCGCCTTCTCTTTGGGCGCGCGCACGACCTGTTCGTCGGGGCGCGGCCCGTAGGGATTGCGGAACTTCTGCGTGAAGAGGGCAATCTGGGCGTGGCTTTCCAGCATCACGCCGGATTGGGCCAGCTCTTCGCGCCAGGCGTGAAAGATGTCCAGCAGCGGCAGGCCGACCGGGCAATGGGCCTCGCAGTTGCCGCACAGGGTACACTGGAAAGCGTGTTCCAGCAGCTTATCCGTGACCGGCAGCTCGTCGCGCAGCTTCGCCAGGGCCAGGCGCACGCGGCCGCGCGCGTATTGCGTCTCCCAGGCCGTGGTGTGCGAATATGTCGGGCAGACATTGCCGACGCCACGCCAACCCCAGACGCGACAGAAGCCGCAGCGGGTGCAATCGTAGATTTGATGCTCGTACTTGGCAAGCATGGATTTCTCCAGGTAGTCCAGCCTAAACTTCGGAAGTCTTTCAGACTTCCGAAGTTTAGCGACAGGGTAATCCTACAATCCCAAGACGCCCGGGTTCATGATGTGGTTGGGATCGAGGGCGCGCTTGAGCGCCTGCAACGTCGCCCAGTAGCCGGTCTGGCCCAGATGCGTGCGCAGATGCGTGGCCCACTGCCGGCCTTTGGAATAGGGCGCGCCGCCCATCTGTAGCGCCGTATCCATGATCTCGTCAATGGCGCGGCGCACTTTGGCGTACTCTTCCTGGTCGCCGGGATGATGGAACAGCAGGTTGACGTGCTCGGAGCCGGTCGGCTCCGGGAACATCTGCTGGGCATACTGGCGGATGCCATGCCGCTGGATGATGGCGCGCATGGTCAGGGTCGCCTCTTCGAGCTTGTCGAAGGGGAGGAAGTAGTTGACCGCGCCGGCGATGCCCTGCTTGAACTCCTCGCCGGTCAGGAACCAGCGATCCTTCCAGAAGGCGGCCGGCCCCTCCGGGCCTTCGTAACGCACGCTCGCATAGCGCCCGACGATGCGCCGGATGCGCTCGACATTGTGGGCAACGACCTCTTTGTCCCCTTCGACGTTCACGTCGAACAGCACGGTATCGGCGGTGATATACGGACAGGAGATATAGCAGACCAGGTTGTTGTGGGCGATCTCGCGGAAGATGGCGATGGCGTCGCCCAGGCTGGAGCCGACGAAACGCTCCAGATAGATCTCTTCGGGCCAGCGATACATCCGCAGCGTGATCTCCGCGACGATGCCGAAGGCGCCTTCGGCCCCGATGAAGAGGCCGGCCAAATCCGGCCCCAGACCATAGCGAAAGAAGGCGTCGGCATGGGGATTGGCGGCCGTGCCGGTCTCGATCACTTCGCCGGTGGGCAAGACGACCTTCAGGCCGATGACCTGATCGCCTTGGCTGACATACTTGATGTTGCCCCAGCCCACGCCGGGGCGCGAGACGTGCGCGCCGGGCGTGCCGGCCATGGCGCCGGAGGGGGCGATGCCCAGCTTCCAACCGCGCTTCTCCAGCTCGGACATCAGGCGCACGAAGGTGATGCCGGCTTCCACCGTCACCGTCCCGCTGTCTTCATCCAGGCGCAGCAGCTTATCGAGGCGCAGCGTCTCGATGACGATGCCGCCTTCGGATTGGCAGCCGCCTTCCTGGGCCGATCCGCCGCCGCGCGGCGAGATGGGGATATGCAGCTCGTTCGCCAGCTTGACCAGGGCGACGATCTCATCCACACAGCCGGGGCGCACGACGAAAGCCGGCCAACGCGGCGGCTGCACGCCGAAATCGCGGGTATAGGCCATCAAGATGAACGGCTCATCCGTGACGCGTTCGGGGCCGACGATGTCCGCCAGGCGTTGGCGGATCGTTTCGGGAGCGATGTCCATACGCGCTTACGCCTTGCCGGCCGGGAACATGACGCCGGCCATCTGGCGCACCAGCGTCTCCGGGTCGGCCGCTTGCCAGACGCGCC
>CAIQJD010000459.1 GCA_903872005.1 uncultured bacterium
GAAGCGCTCCTGCGCGCCAACCCCTATCTCCCCGGCGCGCCGGCCTTCGTGCGCGCCCTGGTCGCCGCCGGCGTAACGACCATCATCATCACCACCGGCCCCGACTTGCATGCCCGCATGGTCGCATCCGAGCTTGGCGTGCATCACTTCCATGCCAACGTCATCTCGGTCGCCGATGGCGTCCTGACCGGCGCATCCGAGACGCATGTCGCCGAAGGCGCCAAGGGCCGGCTCGTCGAATCCTCCCAGGCGCGCTACGGGATCGCGCCCACTCGCTGCCTCGCCATCGGCGACACGCCGAGCGATGTGGACATGTTCCAACGCGTGGGGATGAGCGTCGCGGTCAACCCCAGCGCGCCGGCCGTCGCCGCGGCCGCCCGCATCGTCCTCCCCACCCCTGACCTGACGCCGCTGCCCGAGCTGCTGCGCCGGCTGGAGCCGGCCTGGCTCGAGGAAAATACTGCACGCTACGCCGCCCGTAGCGCCTGATCGAGATCGGCCTGCAAGTCCTCCACATCTTCAATGCCGGCCGAAACCCGCAACAGACTCCGCCTGATCCCGACCTGCGCCAGCTCGGCGTCCGAGAGCGCGCGATGCGACGAATGGGCCGGGTACATCATCGTGGTATAGATATCTCCCAGCGTCGTCGCCGGCAGAATGATCTGCAGCGCATCCAGCACGCGGAACGCCCGCTCCCGATTGCCGCCGCGCAGCTCAAAACTGACCAACGCGCCATAGCGTCGCCCGCCCAAGAGCCGGCCGGCCAGCGCGTGCTGCGGATGCGCCGGCAATCCCGGATAGTATACCCGCTCCACCGCCGGATGCGCCTGCAAGAAGCGCGCCAGATCGAAGGCATTGTCGCACTGCCGCTTGAAGCGCAGCGGGAACGTCTTCAGGCCCCGCAACGCCAGGTATGCCTCCTGCGGGCCAAGCGTCGGCCCCAATAGCAGCATCGCGCTGTACAACGCGTCGAAATCGCCGGCCCGGCACAACACCACGCCCCCCAACACGTCCCCATGCCCCGCCAGATACTTGGTCAGACTGTGCATGACCCAATCGGCCCCATGCTCAAACGGCTTGAGCAGCAGCGGCGTGGCGAAAGTGTTGTCCACCACCACCGTCGCCCCATACCGATGGGCCGCCGCTGCGATGGCCGGCAAATCCAGCACCCGCAGCAGCGGGTTCGTCATCACCTCCAGGTAGACCACACGCGGCCGCTCCGCCGCCATCACCCGCTCCAAACCGGCCAGATCGGTGAAATCGGCGCTCAGCGCCCGCACGCCCAGCCGCGGCAGCAACGTTCCGATCAACGAGTGCGATGCCCCGTAGATGTCCGCCGATGTCAGGATCAGCTCGCCGGCGCGTATCCCCGTCGCCATCAGCGCCAGATGGCATGCCGCCATCCCCGAACCGCACGAAATCGCGGCGTCCGCGCCCTCCAGAGTCGCCAGCGCCCGCTCCAGCGCCGTGTTGGTCGGCGTCCCATAGCGTGCGTAGGCATACCCCGGCCGCGTCCGCGCGAACACGCCATCCAGCGCATCCATCTTCTCGTAGAAGAAGGTGGTCGAGTAATGCACCGGCGTGCCAGACGCCACCTCGTCCGTCGCCGCCGGCCGTTCGCCGGCATGCGCGCACTGCGTATGCGCGCCCCGCCCCATGTAACGCTCGTCGGCCCGGCGAAATGCCGCCGGCCCGGCCGGCGACTTCGTCTCCTGCATCCTCATCCTCCTGATGATTCGTCATCGTGAACATCGAAGTTGACATCGCGGTAAGAACAGGTATACTTTCATCCATCTGACTGGAAGGAGGCCCGTCGCAGCATGGGCACGCGCATCTTCACGCGATTCACCGAACCTTTGCGTCCCCGTGTTGGCCGGGCCAGCGCCGAGCGCCTCTAGCCCTCGCGCGAAACCTATCGTTGAGACGAAGCCGGCCGTGGGCGCACATGCCCACGGCCTTTCTTTTCGTCTTCGCATGGCATTCTCACACAGTCAGGAGCAGAGCGCATGTCGCTACACGTATCCAATGTCTCGAAAAGCTATGGCGACGTTGCCATCTTGCGCGACGTCTCCTTCATCCTCAACGCCGGCGAGCGCTGGGGTCTGATCGGCCCCAACGGCTGCGGCAAGACGACGCTGCTCCGCATCATCGCCGGCCAGGAACAGCCCGACGCCGGCGCAGTCTCCCTCGCGCCGGCGGACACGCGCCTGGGCTATCTGCCGCAGACGCTCTCCTATGGCGACTCCGACAGCATCCGCGACGCGCTGGGCCTGAATACCGATGCTCTGGATCGCGCCGAGGCCGATCTTGCCGCGCTCTCCCTGGCCCTCGCCGAAGCAACGCCCGACCGGCAGGAAGCCCTCGTGTCCGCCTACGCCGATGCCCTCGACCGCCTGCAGCGTCTATCCGCCGCCCGGCCGGCCGACCACGACGTCGCCGAGATACTGGCCGGCCTCGATCTGACCCGCCTGCCGCTCGACACGCCCGTGCGCCGGCTCAGCGGCGGCGAAAAGACCCGCCTCGGCCTGGCGCGCCTGCTCCTCAGCCATCCGCAAATCCTGCTGCTCGACGAGCCGACTAACCACCTGGATATTGCCGCCCTGATCTGGTTGGAAGCCTGGCTGGCGCGCTATCGCGGCGCGGTGCTGTTGGTCTCCCATGACCGCGAATTCCTCGATCGGGTCGTCGCCGGCCTGCTCGAGCTGGATCCAGAGACACAGCAGGTCACCTTCTACGCCGGCCGCTACCAGGACTACGTGGACGCCAAGGAACGCCAGTACCAACAGCAATGGTCAGAGTACAAAGATCAGCAGCAGCACATTGCTGACGTCAACGCCGAGATTCGCCGGCTCGCCGGCTACGCTCGCAACATCGAGAATGGCACCATCAACTTCGCCATCCGCAAGATCGCCAAGGGCATCGCCCGCCGCGCCGTCATCCAGGGTCGCCGGCTGGAGCGCGAGCTGGAACGCGACCGAATGGAGAAGCCGGTCGCCGGCTGGCAGATGAAGCTCGACCTGACCGCCGCGCCGGCCTCCGGTCAAGACGTCCTGACCCTGGAAGACGTGAGCGTCGGCTATGAGACTGCGCCCCTCGTGCGCGATATCCAGCAGATTGTCCGCGTCGGCGAGCGCATCGCGTTGATCGGCCCCAATGGCAGCGGCAAGACCACGCTCTTGCGCGTCATCGCCGGCGCGCGGCCGCCCCTCGCCGGCCGGCTGCGCC
>CAIQJD010000460.1 GCA_903872005.1 uncultured bacterium
GGCTGGAGGCCGCGTGGTTGAAGCCGAAAGCAATCTGGCATTGTATTTTCGGGATGGCAAACTACCTGAGGCGGAAACATTTCTGAAAGAGGCCGTTGATTGCGCCATTAGGCTACTGGGTGAGCCAGTTGGTCTGGGCATCGGGCTACTGGGAGAGGCGCTTGAACCGGCTGACCGCATCCGGCCGGCCGCTCGGCTGTTGCTGCGCCTGCTGACCCTTGGGGTAGCGGTGAGGGATGCGTCTTCACGGGACACCGATGATAGCATCCTGCTGGCTCTGCAGGAATATGACGCTATCTACCGCTCGGCGGCCATCATTCACCAGACCCCCGACGGGTATGCGGCGCTGATCCCAACCGTAGAGGAACTTGTCGGCAAAGAGCGATTCCGCTTTCAAAAAAAGCAGATTGAGAACCTGGAAAAGGCGTTGAACGATGGCGACTTCAGGGCCGCAGAAAAAGCGTTGCACTGGCTCCAGGCTTTGGATGGAGAAGATCAGTCCTCTGCATGGAAAGACAACATTGTCAGGTACTATGAACAACAGGCGAAAACGGTTATGGCCGGGCCAGTCAAGCCCGTGGGCGACCAACTGGGCCCCGAAGCGATAAAGGAGTATCTGAAACAGCTTGAGGCCGCCCGATGCGCCTACCACATGGCACAGTTGCTTACGTTATTCCCAAAACTTACCGAGGGCGCTGAAACCGACTTGCCGGCTTTGAAGGCCCATGCTGATCCGATTAGTGCGGGCATCGCAGAATACGAGACCAGGCTGGACTTTGCCGAAAAAGGCAGTCGGAGTTTCAGGTCGCTCATCTCCGGGTTCGGGGTCTACTTGGGCAGAAAGTTTGGCAAGCCTGGCGATAGGAGTAAGTCACAATGAGTAACGAACCAGAGCAGACCTTCTCCTATGACGAGATATTCAGGTTGCTGGGAGCCGCTAAGGAACGCGGAGTGGAGTACTTCGACGAAAGGGACTTGAGTTGCGAGGCAATTGACAAGGAGACCAAGTTAGCGCAGGCAATTGAGGCGAGTCTGTTGGATGCCCAGAAGCGCCTGGAAGATGGGAATAAGACGACCGGCTCACGGCCAGCCATATTATTCACTGCTCCGCCTGATGTTCAACCTTTCAGGGATGCTTTGAGGCACATTGATGAAGCGGATCAGAAGGCGAAGTTGGCGGCGCAAGGGGAATTCTCGCTGGTGCCCAGTTTGCGGATCGTGGCGAATACATTGCGCGATCAGGTTATGGACGCATGGCTGGGCCTGGCGCGCGATGTGCAGAAAGCGATCCAGGACTCTGCCGACAGGGATGAGGTAAGAAGCGCGCAGAAGGGCATGGCACTCCTGAAATCATGGCAATCGGATCTGGCAGACCTGGAGGAGCCAAACAAGAAGGAGTGGGACGAGATTGTGGAAGGGGCAAAGCAAGCGTGTATCGCGTTGCTTTCACGCGCGCAGAGGAACGCGCAGGGTCTCGATGCAGTCGTCACGATTGTGGAGCTTGCGACCGAGCCTGACGCCGGCCTGGGGGACTGGTTCTCCATCGAGCAGGACGGCGCTACGAAGATCAGCGAGCATCTGGACCGCACGGTCGAGACACTGAGAAGAAGAGAGCTTCGGAAAACTCAGGAGCGAGTGAAGGAGCTGACCGAGCGATGGCGGGAGCAGCGCGACGCCCAATCAAAAGAAGCGGCAGAGACGCTCAAGAAATTGGAGGCTGTCGCGCAAAGGGGCGCCCCCGCGGTTGACGACGATGTGGAGCGGGCCCTGTTCGATGCCCAGAGTCAGCGCCGTGAGGCGGCGTTGGAGCTTCAGCGCATTGAAGAGTTTGCCGGCGCCACTGACATGACGATTGAGGCGTGCTGGAGCGCCAGGCAGGCTTTGCTGCGCCCTCGGATGTCCTCCGATTCCGATGACAGGCGAAAAGTGGATGAGGCGTATCGCAGGTTGGCCGGCGGATTCTGGCACAAGCGAGTGCAAGCGTTCAATTCGCGCCTGGACGCAGGCCGATATGATGAGGCGCGCCAAATTTGGCAGGAGTTGAGGGGCTATCAGCAGCGTGGCCTGATCGAAGGGTTGGAAGACGCAGACGCCGTAGCGTCGCCGGAATCCCTCGCCGCGACCTATCTGGGACGGCGCAGCGAGGATTTCAAGAGGCGCTGCGCCTGGAAGCCGGCGCTGAATATCAGTGCTGTGCGAGAGTTGTTGAATGATATGCAGTTCGATCTCAAGACTATGGCTCCGCCAAATGCAAATGACTTGGGTCTGGAGTGGAACAAACAACTGGCGGATCTGGAAAAGCTGGAAAAGAAGGATCGTCAATGCCAGCTTGCCGAGAGCGCGCTGAAGCTACTGCAACGGGCAGACCGAATGCCTGAACCTTCATGCTACGTCTATCTGGAAAGTGTTCGTGAAGAATTTTCTGCATACGCCAGCCTTGATATTGAAGCGCCCCCACCAGAATTGCTTCAATCATTGCAGGAGTCGGGTTCGAAGCTCATAGAAGCGAAGCGGCCCGGTCAGGACGGCGCCGGCCTCGCCGGCTACACGCTCGCCATGCAACTGGTGCAGCAGTTAAGGGAGCGGAACCCATGAGCAAAAAGGGCAAGGGATCGGTGAGCAACGGAGAAACCAAAGAGACCAATGAGGCGAAGAAATGTCTGGATCTCATCGCGCAAGCGGTGCGCCAGGGGCGGGCGCCGGCCAGCTACCATGACAGCCTGAACAAGCTGCTGGAAATCGGTTGGACGCCGGCGGCCATCGAGGCATGGGTGCGGGGCACGATTGCCGCCGACGAAGCGAAGGCTCAAGCGAAGGATCAAAGGAGATTGCAGTATGCTTTCATCGGCGGCTTCATCATTCTTGTCGTCGCCATGGCGTTTCTGTTCATCCAAATTGTGCCGATGATTTGGCCGGCGTTGCCTGTGCCGGGTCCTCAAGGGACGTGGCATATCGCTTTCGACGCGCAACCATTGGCGCCAGGGGTTGGGACGGAGCCGCGCTGCGCGATCCATGTCGTGGTGTTGGATGGGGATGGGCGGGCGCCGCAAGATGGGGTCAGGGTGGAGTTCACGGTAGAATCGGGCCAGGCGCTTCCTGCCGTTGTCGCCCTTCGCAATGGCGTGGCCCGCGCGATCTATGCGCCGGCCGATGCAGCCGGCCAGACGCAGCTCACAATCCGGGTGGACAAAGATAGCATCAGCCGGCCTATCGCATGTCCTGGAGAGTCTTCGCCTCCGACGAATACTCCAACAATCACGCTGACGCCGACAGCGACTACTACTCCGTCGTCGTCTCCCACACCTGCGAAGACGGCCACGGATACCAGTACGCCCTCTCCGACGGCTGCACCGCTCAGCATTACGATCAGTCCGCAGCCAGCGTCGGGAGGGCCGGGCATTGAGATTGGCGTGGACGAGCCAGTCGCCATCACGGTGACAGTGAAGAACGGGGAAGGTGGGACAGCCTTGCACGATGTCCGGGTGACTTTGCAGTTGGAACCGAAGGAAATCGGAGTGGTTGAGCCGGCGCAAGGGCAGACGGATAGCATGGGTCAATTCTCAGCAAAGCTCACGGTTAAAGACAGGGAAAGCGCGGGCAAATCAGGGAAGCTTGTGGCGGAGGCGAAGGGAAATAGTAACTCATTGGCTTTCACGGTCAGGCCCGGCGCTACGCCGGCGCCAACGGCAAAGCCGCCGGCGCCGACATTCACGCGGGCGCCCGATCCCACTGCGACATCCCCCGTATATCCAGCGGTGGGCGAGTATGCATTGCGGCTCGCTAATGGCGCATCCCGCATAATGTTCTATAGGGCAGACAAGGGTAAGGATGCTCCGCCAGTTTTGTTTGCTATGCCGCAGGAAGGCGCTCTCAGGGTCAAAGTTCTGGATTATCCAACGTCTGGTTTGGCCCAGTTGCCCGATGGTTACGTTGGGATTGAAGTTGAAGTCTGGGCCTTGGAGGGGGCCATATCACAAACAACCGAGGGTGCCTGGAAGTTGCAGGTCAGTGAAGCTGCAAAGGCTTGTTGGGGGCCTGGGACACATTGTGGGGAATTGAATAAGATGCAGGATCCCTACGGCCTCAGCGAATCCAAACCAAGGGCTGAAGGAGATTGGCGAACAGCCAGGCTCTGGGTCTGGGTGAGGCGCGAGAATATCGAGTAGCGCGATGGGCGGCGCAAGGAGGAGATAACGTCAGCATGAATTTGCCCGACCACATCAAACTCATCAGACTGCGGGATGGCAATCCTCTCATCTCCATCTGGGATGCGCGGGAGCTTACAGGTCGTCCGGCTCAGGTCCTCTTCCAGGATGCTGGGGCCCCGCCGGCGGTGGACCTGTCAGTGGCGCATGCGGTCATCGAACGATTGCGGAATCGCGCTCCATTTCCGGCTGCATGCCCGTATATTGTGGCATGGGAGCCGGCCGCCGACGGCTCTGCGATGTTGGCGCTGGGCGGGATGGTCGGCGAACCGATGAGCCGATCAAACAACCTGACGGAGCCTGTCGTCCTGCATTTGGCAATGGGGCGCGTTGAAAAAACGAGCCACTGGGCGGTGCGGGGCGCGTGTTGTATGCGGCGTGGCCTGAAGACCAGGACGTCACGGTTCAGCTTACCTCTGCGGCAAAAAGGGGCGCTGGCGGCTGCACGCCGGCGTTGGAAAGCTCTGAAGATCAGGCCGGACGGCTTCTGGACGGCGAGACATCCTGGAGCGAGGTGGACTCTCTATTGGCCGAATTGCGCGAGGAGGAAGCGTGGCTCCGGGCCGCCGGCGATGGTCCGGCGCCCGCAAGACCATAGGCGACTCTCCGCATGGGCAACGGTTTGAAACGGTCATACTCCCTGGCCGACCGGGCTTGCCGCCTGCGCTGACGCGATGTTTGATCGGCGCTGGCAGGCAGCGCTCGACCTGCCGCTGGACTGCGCGAGATTCGATCCCAGTAGCCTGCGTTGGCGGCGAGAGGCCAACGCCATAGCTGGGAGATCGCCGGCCGGTTGCCGGCTGAAGCTCGCCGGCAACCGATCATGAGCGACTGCTTCAATGCTGTCCGGCGTAACGCCCGAATCTCGCCCTGAAAATGAAACACTCCCCGGCCGCCACGCGCCGATGCGCGATTGACAATCTCCCTGCCGTATGTTACCCTCACGGCGAGCCGGCCGCGCCGTATTTTCCCCGGCCGGCAATGAGGAAGAGGGTCGCCCGCATGCTCACCACGCGCAGCGCACGCGCCGTATGGCGCTGGTTGGCCGGCAGCATCGCCACGCTGCTGGTCATCGCTTACCTGACGCTCTTCGGCTTGCTGCTGGCCGAACGCGGCCGGCAGGGGCTACCGGCTGCCCCGACGGAAGTCGCCGGCCAGGCCATGTCCCGCCTCCTGGACTACATCACACAGCACCCGATCAGCTACCGCTGGCATCGCTACGACGTCAGCGCGTTGAAACTCGTCAGCGATACCGTGAGCCGCAGCGTCGGCTTGCTGCTGGTCTCGCTCAGCCTGGCGCTCCTCGCCGGCGTCCCCCTGGGCGTGCTGATGGCCCTGACACGCCGGCGCGGCGGCAGCATCCTCCTGGCGCTCCTCTCCGTCCTGGGCGTCTCCACACCCTCGTTTCTGCTCGCCATGCTCTTCTGGATCGCCAACCTCTGGTTGAGCCGCGCCCTGGGCGTGTCTGCCCTGCCGGCCGTCGGCTTCGGCTGGGACAAGCACTTGATTCTGCCGGCGCTGACCCTGGCCGCCCGGCCGCTGGCGCAGATCGCCCGCGTCGCGGCGGTCGCCTTCTCCGAGGCGATGGACGAGGACTACGTGCGCGTGGCCCGGGCCAAGGGGCTGCCGCCCTTGATCGTGCGCGGCCGGCATATCCTGCGTAATGCCTGGGCGCCCATCGTAGCGGCCTTCAGCGCGTCGCTGCGCTTCTCCCTCGCCAGCCTGCCGGTAGTCGAATACTTCTTCAACTGGCCGGGCATTGGCGCAACCCTGCTGGAAGCGATTCAACTGGGGACATTCTCGCTGGTCGCTGACCTGATCCTGGCCCTGGGCGTGCTCTTCCTGGTCATCAACTTCTTGCTAGAATTGCTCTATCCGGCGCTGGATCCCCGCATGGCGCGTGCGGCGGACGAGGGGGAGCCGCCGGCCGGCTGGCGCGCCCGCCTGGGCGAATGGTGGAGCGATCTGGTCGGGTGGTGGGACGGGCTGCGCGCCCGGCTGCGAC
>CAIQJD010000461.1 GCA_903872005.1 uncultured bacterium
GTAGCCCTCGTCGCGCAGCCACTCGCCCAACAAGCGCACCTGGGTGCTCTTGCCGCACCCTTCGGCGCCCTCAAAGCTGACAAAGAGTGACATGCCGGCTTAACCGTGATAAATCCGCACGCGGCGATGCGGCTCTTTGCCATAGCTTTCGGAGATCAGATTGGATTTGCGCGCCATACGGTGCTGTTCGCGCCGCACCGAAGCGTCTTGGGGCGTCAGCTCAATCACCCGCGCCCCGGCCACCACCTGATGGATGGCATCCTCGGCCTCAGTCAGCGCGTCGGCAAAGGGATCCCCCGGCGTGAAGGGGATGGACAGGATGCCGGCCAGGCTCTCTTGAATCTGCACCACCGTATTGGAGCGCAAGACGTAGACCGGCACGCTATGCTCCTCCGCCTCGGCGATGGGCTGGGGCCGGCGCCGGTAGTAATTCTTCAGCGTCATCACGATGTCAGCTTCGTTCAGATCGCGCACCGTCACGACCGGCGTCTGCAACGCGCGGGCCGCCTGCAACAGCTTGTTCTGCCCGATGCCGTAGAGATAGACCCGCAGCGTGCGGCGCAGACTCTCGCCGGCCGGCCCAATGCGCGGCGTCGGCCGGCTCGGCTCCACCTCGCGCGGCTCCGCTGCGATGACCGGCGGCGCCATGGCCGCCTTCTCAATCTGCACGTTGCCGGCTTCATCGCGATAGCGCACTTCTGCTGGCAGCGGCCGGCCGCGCAAGATGGCATCTACCGCTTGAGCGACATCATGATGGATCGCCAACTGCTGCCGGCTCTGAATCTCAATCAGCACGTCAAAACTTGGCGGAGCCTTGCGCTCCAGCACCGACTTCTGCGTGCCGCGCCGGCGCGCTTCTTCATCGCCCAATGTCACGCTCTGGATGCCGCCGACCAAATCCGCCAACGTTGGATTCATCAACAGGTTGTCCAGCGTATTGCCATGCGCCGTCCCTACCAATTGCACGCCACGTTCGGCGATGGTGCGCGCCGCCAGGGCCTCCAGCTCACGGCCAATCTCGTCAATGACCACGACTTCGGGCATGTGATTCTCGACCGCCTCGATCATCACTTCGTGTTGCAGCATCGGCGTCCGCACCTGCATGCGCCGCGCCCGCCCAATGGCCGGGTGCGGAATATCGCCGTCGCCGCCAATCTCGTTGGACGTATCCACGATAATGACTCGCTTGGTCTCGGCCAGGACACGCGCGACTTCGCGCAGCATGGTTGTCTTGCCCACGCCCGGCCGGCCCAACAACAAGGCGCTCTTGCCCGATTCGATGATGTCCTTGATGATATCAATGGTGCCATACACGGCGCGGCCGACGCGACATGTCAACCCCACCACGCGGCCCTGACGATTGCGGATGGCCGATACGCGATGCAGGGTGCGCTCGATGCCGGCGCGGTTGTCTTCGCCGAACTGGCCCAGGCCGGCGACCACATAGTCCAGGTCTTCAGGCGTCACTTCCCGTTCACGCAGCGTCAATTCGCGCGTCACGCAGCGCGCTTCGGGAGAGCGGCCCAAATCCAGCACGATCTCCAGCAACTCATCCGGCCGGGCAATCTCGCGCACGCGCGCGGCGATCTCTGCCGGCAATACATTCAGCAAAGCATCCAGATCATCTGTGATCTTCGGTTGCAGCGAACTCGCGTTTTCTACCAACGTTCCATCCTATCAAGCCGCCGGGCGACTGCGCGCCGGCGCTTCATTTCTGTCTCCCTGGCAACGCACGCGCGCCGCGCTCGGCGTGGCCGACATGCCGGCTTGCGGCTCCAGAGCGCGCACACCCACCAGCGCCGGCTCCTTGATGCGCGCTACCGCCTGACGCACCACCAGATCGCGTCGCCCAAACGCCTCGAAGCCCTGAGCCAGCAAGGCCGGCCTCAACGCGCTCTCATACGTCCGCACATGGCTATAGAGCGGCGTCGGTCGCGCCGATTCGCACAGCCGCAATCCGGCTTCGACCAACGCTTCCGCCAATTCCGCTCGTTCCGGGTGCAGCGTGAAGTGAATCCATTGGCCGGCCTTGCCGCGCACGACCTGCACGCGGCCGACCACGCTGCCGCCCACTTCTGCTACATACATCATTCTGCGTTCGCGCTCGCCCCACGCCGGCGTCTCGGCGGTGGGGCCCTCTGGGCTGAGCAATCCCTCGGCCTGCCGCACGCCGATGGGGGCGGTCGCGGCGCACAACCGCTGCAAGGCCCACGCATCTTGCGGGCGCTGTGGCCGCAAGGGAAGCGCTGGCGCCCCGCCACACCCGCGCCGCGCCCCGCCGCGCAGTAGCTCTTCCCGGGCGAAGATGACGAAACCGGCGTTCAGGAACGGTTCCGCCTCGCCAGAATCGGCCGGCAGCGAGGCAAACACGCGCTGAATGCCCAGGGCAGCCATCTCCCAACATGCGCCTTCCAGCATACGCGCCCACAAATAACCGGTCAGCGCATTCGCATCCAACGCCGGCGCAATGTACGTGATCTCCGCTTCTGCAGCGTCGGCGCGCCGTCCACACGCCTGCACGAAGCCATTTCGCCCGCCGGCGGCCTCATCCAGACGCGCCAGATAGGTATACGCCGAAGGCTCCTGCAACGTCAAAGGCGCGCGCAGGGCCGCCCAGAGCGGACTTTCCGATCGGGTCAGTGTCCGCTGTGGATCTAATGGGATACCCTGCGATTGCAAACGGCTCAACGCAGGAATATCGAATAGGCTGGCCGGCCTGACTTCAACGCTCACGCTGCCCTCATCATTGCCTACACTATAACACATTTTAAGCCCAAGCGTCAACATCACTGAGGGACGAAATCAGCGCAAGATCATGGGCAATAGCGCGCCGGCCCGCCACGGCGGCAAGCCGAGCGCGGCCCAGCTCAAATCCAACTGACTGGGCGCGCTGGGCGCGATGACCCGCTCGGCGCGCGCCTGGTATCCCGGCCGCGTCGCCACAAAGTAGTAGAGCTGGCCCACCGGCACGCTCACCGTGAAGCTCCAGGCGCCGGCCGTCACGCCCGGCGCCATCGGCCGGCCGGTCGTATCCAGAAAGCGCATCCGCACATCGGTCAGCGCCGGCTCGCCGACATCCTGCACCCCATTGGCATTCAAGTCGGCGAAGACGCCGCTCAACACAAGATGGATGATCGCTTCGCCGGTCGGCAACGCGGTCGGGGTCGCGGTCGGCGTGGGCGACCCGCTGGGGGTCGGCGTCGGCGAGATCGTCCTGGTCGGCGACGGCGTGGGCGTGCGCGTCGCGGTTGGCGTCATGCTGGGTGTCGGCGAAGGCGTCGGCGTGGGCGTTACCACCTGGATCGTCAGGGTTTGATCGGCCGAGGTGTTGCCGGCGCGGTCGGCGAACTTGACCTGTACCGTCTGTGGCCCGGCCGTGTCCACCAGCGCCCAGGGGACGGCAGGCGCCAGGGGGATGGGGTACGAGGCAACCAGCACGCGGTCATAGTAGAGGGTCGCCACGCCCTGATAGGCAATGCGGAACTCCAGGCCGGCCGTGCCCACGTCCCAGTAATAGAAATCCACACCGATCTCCTGGTAGACGCCGGACTGCTGGAAATCCACGCCGCGCAGCCGACGCAGGCCCAGCCGGCGCGCCCCGCCATTGTCCACCACATCCAGCGTGGCAATCTCACCAGTCTGCGTGATGGCGTCCGTCTTGAGCCGGAACAACGCCCGATACGGCCGGTCGGCCGGCAGGGCCAGCGTATACGGCCCAAACCAGGCGCCGGCATGATCTGCGCCGGCGCGCCCGACCCACGCCGAGCCATTCAGCGCCGCCGTATCGCTGACGACGATGCCGGTCCCCGGCTCGTGCCCCAGCGCGCTCGACTCGCCCTCCCAACTCCAGTTGTTGCTGACGAGCACGCCGGCGACGCCGCTCACGGCATCCGTCGCGCCGCTGATCGTCAGAGAGATCGTCGAAGTCGCCACAACGGCCGGCGCGCTCGCGCTGCCGGCCGGCGCGACTCGATCCAGCCCCAGGCGCGTCAGGCCCAGCGCGCTGCTGCGCGCGCCGGCGTCTTGCGCCGTCGCGGTGATGACCAGCGTATCGCTGAGAATCGCCTGATCCGGCAAGCTCGTCACATCCCAGAGGAGATACCAGCCGTCCGAGCGCATGCTCGCCGCGCCCAGCGCCTCCCGATGCTCCTGACCGCCGGCATCCAGCCAGCGCGCCGCGTAGTCCATGCCGGCCAGGTCGCCGTCCCCATCGCTGGCGTTGGCCCGCAGCCAGAGCCGGTTGGCATTCGTGTACCAGCCGAGCCAGGGGCGCACAACGCTGCCCGCCGGCGAGGCCGGCGCGGGGCCACTATTGGCCGGCCGCTCCACCGTCACGCCGGTATAGTAATGGGTCAGGATTTGCTCGTAATTCCACTTGTAAC
Organism: uncultured bacterium; assembly: GCA_903872005.1. Next base: position 4,383 of record CAIQJD010000461.1, read on the forward strand.
GGCTGGCCCAGCGGTGCGCACCCCACTGCGACATGCCCCAGCCATGCCCACCATAGTCTTCGCGCTTTTCGCCGAAGCCAACCGGATCATCCACGGCCCGCAGATAGGGCTGGCTGCCGTCGCGCGTGGGGCTGCCATTCTCGGCGCTGAACTGCGCGAAGATGACCTCGCCCTGATAGGCGACATACTGGCCGCGCGTGGCGTCCACCGCCGGGTCCGTCGCCGGGTTGCCCGTATCGCACATATACTGATGATAGGTGGTGTCGCTGAGATCGTAGTCCTCGCCGGCCGGCCGCAAGGTATACCACCAGGCGAACGAGCGCGCCGCCACCGCCTGCGCCTTGTACACCTCGCTCTCCCACGTCAAATAGACCTCGTGGGGCACAACCCGCTTCACATAGTCCTCAAAGCCAATCGTGTCAATCCGGCCGATAGGCACATTCGGCCGGCAAGAATTCTGCTGCCAATGGATCACGCGGATGGTCGCCGGCGGCATGAGCTGCGCGGAGGCAGACGCGGCCGCCGGCGCGCCCGCCGCATCGGCGAGAAGGTCATCGGCCGGCTCTCGGCGATACGCTGGCGCGTCGGCCGGCGCCATCTGCGTCCGTCCCTGCCCGGCGAACGCGATCCAGCGCCCATCGGGCGACCAGAGCGGACTGTCGCCGCGCGCGAAGACCGTGAGCGCCCCCCTGGCAAGGTCCAGCCGGCAGACCTGCCCGACCGTGCCCGTCCCTGGCGCGGTACGACTGAAGGTCAACTGCTGGCCGTCTGGACTCCAGCTCAGCCGGCTCAGAAACCAACGCGCGCTGTCCAGAATGACCTGCCGCGCGCCGGTCTGCGTGTCCTCCACCCACAACGTGGCGCTCGGCCCAAAGCCTGTTTCCACGCCGGCGACCCAACGCCCTCCCGGCGCGGTCGTGCGCCCGGCCTCGCTATCGCTGGCAGCCGCCTCGCCCAGCAGACCGCCGGCGCCCCACTGCGGCGCGCGGCCGGCGTCCCAGGGCGCGGCCGGCCCGCGCGTCTCGGCTCCGCTACGCAGATCCAGCGTGGCTGTCGCCCATAGGCCGGCGCCGGCATAAGCCAGGTAGGCCAGCCGGCTCCCGTCGGGCGAGACAGCCGGCAGCACGCCGTTGTCGGTCAGCCGGCGCGGCGTCCCATCCAGCGGCAGCAGCCACAGCTCGGTCAACTGCAAAGCCTGGGTAGCCACAAGGGGCACGATGACGCCGGCACGGCCGACAATCAGCCCATCGCTTCCCGGCAGCCAGGCCAACGGGTAGGTTCCCGGCGCGCTCAGCAGCGCCGGCACAGCCGACTGCCCCAGCGCCGGCGCGCCGGCTCCCAGGGCCGCCAATGCCAGGAGTACGCATATCATCACGCCGGCGCGATGCCGGCTCCGTGCCAGGTACGCCCTACGTATCATCGGTTCTCCTTCGCGCCGTGCTTGACAGGCCGGCGCTCACCCCTTACAATATGGCTACAGACGGACATTGTCAAGCGCCGCAACAACGACAGTGCCGGCCGCGTCGCCAATAGTGGACCACATGGGGGGTGGAATCATGCTCAAACGCGTATGCGTAGTCCTCTGCGCCATCGTCGCTTTGGCCGGCAGTCTGGGAGCCTGCCTGTTCAACGCCAAGACCGCGCCGACCGCAACCATCGAAGTCTTGCCATCACCTACCGCTTCGCCGGCCCCCACGCGCCCGACCTTCACACCCATCCCCCCTACCGAGACGCGCGCGCCATCGCCCACTGCCACGCGTCCGCCCACGGCCACAGTCACCCCGCTGCCGCCCACATTGCGGGTGAAGGCGGATCTGCTTAATGTAAGAGAGACGCCCTCTACAGACGCCCAGATACTGGCGCGGCTGAATGCCGGCGATACGGCGCTGGTAGTCGGACGCAACATCGCCGGCGACTGGCTGCAAGTGCAGCTCAACGACGGCCGGCTCGGTTGGGTTGTCCTGCAATGGGTCGAATCTTCCGTACCGCCTACCGCCTTGCCAGTCCGCGAGACCACCGCGCGCACGCCGACGCCCGTGCGCCTGACGCCGGCGCCCTCCGTTACGCCGACCGTCGCCGCGCCGGCCGCCCTCTTGGCTGCCCCACAGCTCGTTGAGCCGCACGAGGGGCAGACCTTCGGCCAACGCGGGCCGCTGCAACTGGCCTGGAAGTGGGATGCCTCTCTGGCCGGCGACGAGTACTTCGTCGTGACCATCGCTTACCCACACGACAAAGACCTCTGGTATGACACTCAGTGGGTGAAAGAGAAGGCGCTGGCGCCGCCATCGTACCTGACCGACCTCATCACCGGCGACCGGCGCTGCTCCTGGTGGGTCGTCGTCATGCGCCAAACCGGCAAGAACGCCAATGGCGCGCCGACCGGCCTCGCCGTCAGCCATTCCAGCGAGACGCGCACCTTCTTGTGGGGCGACTGAAGGCTGCGAACTCTTGACAAAAATGCTCAATTATGCTAGACTTTTGAAGAGATGCAGCGATGACTGGCCCGACATACTCGCAATTCCTTAACAAACTGGGGCATGAATTCGTCACGAATGTCGAAGTGGTGCCGCCGGCGGCCCCCCATAGCGCCGACCTGACGGCTGCCATCGCGAACATCGCACAGACATTGCCCGTAGACGGCGTCAACGTCGCCGACAGTCCGATGGCGACGCCGAAAATGAGTGCGATGCTGTTCGCACTCCCGTTGCGCGCCCAGTTGCCGGCCGGCGTGGAAATCATCCCGCACATCACGGCCCGCGATCACAATCGCGTGGCGCTTCAGGGCTTGATGTGGGGCGCGGCGGCATGTGGCATCCGAACCGTACTCATCGTGAGCGGCGATTCGGTGCGCTACAGCACCGACCCCGCCACGCGATTAGTAGCCGATCTGGACATTCCGGCGATCACGCGCCTGGCGCGCGAGGCCGGCCTGACGCCGGGCGTGGTCTTCGATCCCCGGCCGGCCCAGCGCCAACACGAGCTACGCAAGCTGGAGCAAAAGCTGGCCGCCGGCGCGGGGTTCGTGATCACCCAGCCGGTCTATGCGCCGGCCGAAGCGGAAGATCTGTGGCGCGACCTTGCCGGCCGTGGCGCGCCGGTATTGCTGGGCCTGCTGCCGTTGGTCAGTCTGCGTCACGCCGTCTTCCTGAATGAGCGCGTGCCAGGCATCTCCCTGCCGGCGCATCTGCTCGATCAGATGCGCGCCGCCGGCCCCGATGCGCTCAGCGTCGGCCTGGACAATGCCCGCCGGATGCTCGGCGCGGCGCGGGAACGTTTCGCCGGCGTCTGCATCATGCCGCCATTCCACCGCTTCGCGTTGCTCCGTGAGCTGCTGCCGCACGCTGCGGCCATGTAGGTTAGCTTACAGTTTCCGACGCGGAAAGTGAGATACTTAGAAGAGATATGGACGTACTGATCTACACGACCCCTACGTGCGGCTATTGCCGCCAGGCAAAAGAATACCTGAAAACGCGCAACGTCCCCTTCGCGGAAAAGAACGTCGCCGCAGACGGTCTGGCAGCCCAAGAGATGGTGCAGCGCACTGGCCAAAGGGGCGTACCCGTGCTAGTCATCAATGGGCAGACCATCATTGGCTTCGATCGCGGTCGCATTGATGCGGCGTTGGCGCAGCA
>CAIQJD010000462.1 GCA_903872005.1 uncultured bacterium
ACGGCGGCCGGCGGGACGGCGCGCGCCTGGGCGTGCGATGTGTCGGATAGCGCGGCGGTGCAGACGATGGTCAAGGAGATCGTGGCGGCCTGGGGGACGATCCACATTTTGGTGAACAACGCCGGCATCCTGCGCCCCAATCGGCCGGTGGAGACGATTGAAGATGACGAGTGGCGGCTGGTCTTGCGGGTGAATGTGGACGGGGTCTTCTATTGCACGAAGGCGGTGCTGCCCTACATGAAGGCGCAGCGCTATGGCAAGATCCTCAACCTGTCGTCGTCGGCCGGCCGCACCACCAGCACCTTTGGTGGGGCGCACTATACGACGTCGAAGGCGGCGGTGCTTGGCCTGACGCGGCACACGGCGCGCGATGCGGCCAAGTTCGGCATCAACGTCAATACGATCACCCCCGGCTCCATTGATACCGAGATGGTGCGCGAACTTTCCACGCCGGAGATCATGGACAAAGAGCGGCGCAACAATCCGCTGGGCCGGCTGGGGACAGCGCAGGACGCGGCCAATTTGATCGCGTTCCTCGTCTCGGACGATTCGGCGTACATCACCGGCGCGACGGTAGATCTGAACGGCGGCGATTTGATGATGTAGGGAGGGGAGCATGTGGGACTATGCGCCGGCCGAGGCCGGCTTGTTGGAGCAGATCCGGCAGCGCATCGCGCAGGCCGGCGGGTCGCATCTGATCACGCTGGGCCGCGAAGGCTACCCGCGCGCCCGGGCCATGGGCGACCAGTTGGTCAGCGCCGACTGGGAATTCTATATGTTCACGGACAAGTCGTCGCGCAAGGTGGCCGAGCTGCAGGCGGAGCCGCGCGTCGCCATCGGCTTCTATGAGCCGGCGTCGCACGACTACATCTGCGTCTTTGGGCGGGCCGAATTGGTCATGGATGATGCGACGCGGGCGAAGTTCTGGCGGGAGAGCTGGCTCCGCTATTGGCCGGCCGGCCCGACCGACCCGGAGTATGCCATCCTGCGGATCGTCGGCGAGGCCGTGGAGTACTTCGACATGGCGACGGAGAAGTTGCACCAGGTACGGCTGCCGCGCCGCTGAGCCGGCCGTACGATCATACGATGGAGTGAGCGTCAGGATGGGAGAGCGCATCAAGATAGTACTGGCTGAGACGCACGATATCTTGCGCTATTCAGAGGCGCAGGTTGCTCGCATCCAGGCGGTTTCACCGCGCCTGGAAGTCCTGGTTGTCCCGCAAGACCTGGCGGCGATGCGCGCCGCGTTGGCCGACACGGAAGTCTACTATGGTTTCTGGGTCGGTTTCGAGCCGGCCTGGGCGCCGCGCCTGCGCTGGATACAGCTCTATACAGCCGGCTTCGACAAGCTGCTCAATTCGCCGCTGCTGGATACCGTGACGGTGACGACGTCGAGCGGCATCCACGGTCAGCCGATGACGGAGTTCGTCTTCGGGCTGATCTTCTCGATCACGCGCAACTTCCCGCTCATCTTCCACTTGCAGGCCGAGCATTCGTGGCCGCGCCATGCGCGCCAGTTGACCTTCGGCACGGAGGCGCGCGGCAAGACCCTGGGCGTGGTCGGCTATGGGCGCATCGGCAAGGAGATTGCCCGCGCCGGCCGTTATTTCGGCATGCGCGTGCTGGGGTTGAAGCGCCATGTGCCGGCGGAAGAAGCGGCCGGCGACGGCGTGGCCGAGCGCATCTATGAGCCGGCTGGCCTGCATGAGCTGCTGGCGCAGAGCGATTTCGTGTTGCTGACCGCTCCGCTGACGGGCGAGAGCCGGCATCTCATCAACGAGGCGGCTCTGCGGGCGATGAAGCCGAGCGCCTGGCTGATCAATGTGGCGCGCGGCGCGGTGGTAGACGAGGATGTGTTGGCGCGGGCGCTGCGTGAGCAGTGGATCGCCGGCGCTGCCCTGGACGCCTTTGTGACCGAGCCATTGCCGGCCAATCATCCCTTCTATGATTTGCCGAACGTCATCATCACGCCGCATGTGGCGGCAACCACGGATCGCTATGACGACCGCGCGTTGGATGTGTTCATCGAGAATCTGCGGCGCTATCTGGCCGGCGAGCCGCTGGTGAATGTAGTAGACGCCAAGCGGGGCTACTAAAGCCTGGGGCCGGACCTGGCCGGGCAAGAGATTGCCGAAGTCCGGCGTCTGGGACGAAACAAGGAGGCATCTATGGCTGAGACGATTCAGAACCTCTTCGATCTGCAAGGGCGGGTGGCCGTGGTGGTGGGCGGAGCTGGCCTGTTGGGCTACCAGATGGCGACGGCGTTGGCCGAAGCCGGCGCCAACCTGGTGATTGCCTCGCGCGAGGTGGGCAAGTGCCAGGAGAAGGCGCGCGAGCTGAGCGAGAAGTACGCGCCGGCCATCGCTGCGCCGGTGGACGCCGGCGATTATGTTTCGGTGGAGCAGATGGCCGAGACGGTGATGGGCGCTTTCGGCAAGATTGACATTCTGGTCTGCTCGCTGGCCGTGGGCGTGCCGGGGACGCCGGAAGATCTGTCCGTTGAGCAGTGGGAGCGCAGCATCCACTATAACCTGAGCGCGGTCTGGTACCTCGATCAAGTGATCGGCCGGCAGATGCTCAAGCAGGGGAAGGGCGCGATCATCAATATCGCCTCGAAGTACGGCATCGTGGCCCCGCCGGACGAGCTGCTCTACGTGATCCCGGGGAGCCGCAATCCGCTGCCTTACGGCGTGGCGAAGGCCGGCGTCATTCAGCTCACGCGTTATCTCGGCACGGCATGGGCCAAGCGGGGCGTGCGCGTGAACGCCATCAGCCCGGGCGGTTTCTGGCTGCCCGGCGCGCATCCCGATCAGTTCGAGCGCAACTATGCCAGGTTGGTGCCGGATGGGCGCAGTGGCAACGACTCCGACATGAAGGGCGCGGTGGTGTACCTGGCTTCAGACGCGTCGGATCATGTGATCGGGCAGGTCTTGCAGGTGGATGGCGGCTGGACGCTGTGGTAGACATAAAGCAAAAGAGAGGTGCGTGAAAACAAATGTTTGATCGAAACCGCCTCCGCGGGATCATCCCACCCCTGGCAACGCCGCTCCACCCGGACGAGACGCTGGACGAGGCCGGCCTGCGCCGGCTGATCCGCAAGCTCCTGGGCGCCGGCATTCATGGCATCTTCATCCTGGGCGGCACGGGCGAGGGCGTCTATGTCACCGACGAGGTGCAGCGGCGCGCCATCGAGGTGACGGCCGACGAGGTGGCCGGCCGGGCGCCGGTGCTGGTCGGCGTGACCGATTTGAGCACGGCGCGTGCGGTTGCGCGCGGGCGAGAGGCCCGGCAACGCGGCGCGGACGTGCTGGTCTCGATGGTACCCTTCTTCCGGCCGGCGACGCAAGAGGCGCTCTACGACTACTTTCGGGGATTGGCCGAAGGGGCGGATGCGCCGGTCATGCTGTACAATATCCCCTACGCCGTGCCGACGAACATCAAAGAGGAGACCATCGCCAGGCTGGCCGAGCATGAGTTGATCGTTGGCATGAAGGATTCGGACAATCCCAGCCACGTGTCGCGCGTGTTGATGCTGACGGCCGGGCGCAACTTTCGCCTCTTGTGTGGCATCGAACACGACTTCACGGCCGGCATGATGATGGGCGCGGTCGGCGGGACGCTGGCGACGGCGAATATCTGGCCGGCGATGACCGTGCGGGCATACGACGCCGGCGCGGCCGGCAACTGGCCGCAGGCCATTGCGGAACAGCGCCAGGTGAATGCGTTCACCGAGCTGGCGTATAAGGTCCCCTTCATCCCGGCGACGAAGTATGCGTTGAGCCTGCAAGGGGTCTGCGGGGAGACCTGCACCAGCGCGTTCCGGCCGCTGACCGACGAAGAGAAGCAGATCATCCGGGACTATCTGGGAAGCTACGGACTGTTGTGAGATGTGGCGCGGCGGGTGTGTCGGGCCATCGCGCCCTTGAGGGCTACGATGGCAGTGCTGCCATTGAATCTACATTAGAATGCGCATGAATCTACATTGAGGAAATGACGTGCTCATAGGCGAAATCGCTATTCTGGGCAGTTCGTTGATGTGGGCGTTGGGCGGGGTACTGCTGACGCGCATCAACCACCGAGTGAATCTCTTGACCAGCGGCGCGGCGCGCTGTCTGAGCGCTTCGGTCTTCTTCTGGATCTTGTTGTTCGCCATCGGCGGCGGATGGCAGTCGTTCGCCATCGTGACGACGGAGGATCTGCTGCGGCTGTTCATCTCGCTCTCCATGGTGTTGGGCCTGGGCGATACGCTCTTCTTCCTGTCGGCGAAGAAGATTGGCATGGTGCGCGCCATGCCGCTGGCGATGACCTTCCCGCTGCTCACTTTCGTGCTGGCGGCCGTCTTCCTGGATGAGCATATCTCGGTGTTGGTGGGCCTGGGCGCGGCGGCGATTCTGGCCGGCGTCTACTTCCTTTCGGCCAATGAGCGGGCCGCCACGCCGGCGACCAAGATCAATGTCGGCGGCGTGTTGCTGGCCCTGGCGACCTCTTTCTTCTGGGCGGTGGGCACGGTCATTCTGACGCCGGCAAGCCAACATCTGGGGCCGATCCTGGGCAATAGCATCCGGCAATTGGGCGCCGGCGTTCTGTTCCTGATCGTGATGCCCAAGGTCACAGCCTGGCGCGAGTTGCGCGCCTTGAGCGGCAGGGAGCTGGTGATGTTGCTCGTGGCCGGCGCGGCGGGCTACGGTTTCGGCTCCTACCTGTATATGTTCGCGCTGATGCGAGTCGGAGCGTCCATCACGGCGGTCCTGAGCGCGACATCGCCGCTCTTCTCGACGCCGTTGTCCATCTTGCTCTTGGGGGAGAAGGCCAGCCGGCGGGTGCTGATTGGGACGGCGTTCATCATGGCCGGCGTCTGGTTGGTGATCCTCGGATGAGCAACATGGTCCTGTGGGGCGAGCTGAGCGCGCTGGCCGGCGCATTCCAGTGGGCGTTCTGTGGCGTCTGGCTGACGCGCCTGGGCCGCAAGATGCATGTCCTGACGATTGCGGCATGGCGGGCCATCGTCTCGCTCCTCTTCTTCATCGTCCTGGTTCCCTTCACGGGCGGCTGGCAGATGTTCGACGCGCTGCCGGCGCGCACGCTGATCATGCTGGCGCTATCCGTGCTGATCGCCCAGGGCGTGGGCGATATCACCTTCTTCATGGCGGCGCAACGCATTGGCATGTTGCGTACCATGCCGATTGCCGAAGCCAACCCGCTCATCACGGCCGGCCTGGCTGCCATCTTCCTGGGCGAGCGTCTCACGCTGCAAGTGCTGGGCGGCGCGATGCTGATCCTGGTCGGGGCCTATCTCCTCTCTTCGGGGGCGCGCGCCGCGCAGACACCGCAGGCCGGCAAAGTAGATCTCATCGGTCTGGGACTGGCGGTGTTGACGGCGGTGTGTTGGGCGGCCGGCTACGTGCTGCTCACGCCGGTGGCCCAGGCCATGCATCCGGTGGCCGTCAGCATCTTTCGTCAGGCGATCATCGCGGTCTGGTTCCTCATGATCATGCCCAAGCCCCTCGGCTTTCGCCAATCGCGCGCCTTGAGTCGCGGCGAGACGATAATGTTGGTGTTGATCAGCATCGTCAGCAGCGGGCTGGGGTCGTTTTTCTATGTGTGGAGCATGCGCTGGGCCGGCGCGTCGCTGGCTGCCGTATTGAGCGCCACGACGCCGGTCTTCTCGACGCCGTTGTCCATCATCTTCTTGAAGGAAAAGCTGACGCCACGCATCATCATGGGCACGCTGTTGATCATCGGCGGCGTCTGGCTGGTGCTCTTGGGCTGATCTGACCCTGCGGAGGCGCGTATGAGCTATTCGATTGTGGGCATCGTGGGGAGCATGCGCCCCCACGGCAATACCGAGGCGACGGTGCGGGCGGCGCTGGCCG
>CAIQJD010000463.1 GCA_903872005.1 uncultured bacterium
CCTGGCCGGCCGCCGCCGAGGAGCCTGACGCAGCGGCGCTGGCGCGGGGCGATGTTGCTGCCCGGCAGCTCGTCCCGCAAGTCAAGAAGGTATTCGCCGACGATAGCGGGGCCTTCGATGCCTTCGGCGACTCGATTGCGGTCAGCGGAGATATCATGGTGGTCGGCGCGCCGTCAGCGGATGCAGACGCCCCGGAGCAGGGCGCGGCCTACGTCTTCGGGCGCAATGTTGGCGGCCCGGGCAACTGGGGCTTGATCAAGCGCTTGACGGCCTCCGATGGCAGCGCGAGTGATCGTTTCGGCACGGCCGTGGCGATCTACGATTCCACCATCGTGGTCGGCGCGCCGTTCGCCTATATGGGATCGTATCATGGCGACGCCGGCGCGGCATACGTCTTTGAACGCAACGCCGGCGGCGATGGGGCCTGGGGCGAGACGGCCAAACTGGAAGCAATCCCTACAGCGGACGTCTTCGTAGACGATTTTGGCTGGTCGGTGGCGATTCACGGCTCCACTGTCGTGGTGGGCGCGCGACTCAGCACAGTGGTCGGGCAGGGAGGCGCGGCGGGCGCGGTCTACCTGTTCGGGCGCAATCAGGGCGGCGCCGGCCACTGGGGTCAGGTTAAGACCCTGGTCGCCAGCGACGGCCAGGCCCAGAATATGCTCGGGCAGGCGGTGGGCATCTACGGCTCGATCATCGTGGCCGGCGCGCCGGGCGCCAATTTCCACGGCGGTGTGGCCTATCTCTTCGGACGCGATGTTGGGGGGGCCGGCAATTGGGGTCAGGTCAAGAAGCTGGTCGCCAGCGACGCCGCCCCGGTCGCGTTCTTCGGCTCGGCCGTCGCGATCGGCGCGAGCACGGTCGTGATCGGAGCCAACAGCGCCAGCGTGAACGGCCACAACTGTCAGGGTTCGGCCTACATCTTTGAGCGCGACCTGGGCGGCGTTGCCAACTGGGGGCAGGCGAAGGAGTTGCTCGCCGGCGACGGCGACGCGGACGCCTATTTCGGCGTATCCGTCGCCATCAGCGGCCCAACGGTCGTGGTGGGCGCCGCATTCCCCGATGGGCCGGCGCCGGGCGCGGCCTACACCTTCTCGCGTGACGCCGGCGGGAGCGACGAATGGGGCCAGATCTTCCAGGCTACCGGCGAAACGAGCATCGAATCCTTCGGCATGGGCGTGGGGATTGATGCGGCAACCATCGTCGTCGGCGCGCCCTATGCCTACGGCCGGCATGCCGAAACGATTGGCGCGCCCCAGGCCGACGGCGTTGACGGGGTATACGTCCGATCGGGCGCGGCGTATGTCTACACGCCGTATGCGTTGCGGGTGAACAGCGCCGGCCCGAGATATATTGACGTGGCCGGCAACCTCTGGGTCGCCGACCGCTCCTGGCTGTCCGGCGTGCCGATCACTCCCGGCACGACGCCGTGGGGCTACACGAGCGGCCTCGGTCGCTCCTCCTCGACGCCGATCAGCAACACCGAAGACGACAAGCTCTACCAGACCGAGCGGCTGTATTTCGGGTCGGCGCGGCTGGGCTACAAGTTCGTCGTGCCCAACGGACGCTACATGATCACCTTCAAGTACGCCGAGACGTACTGGAACGCGCCCGGCATGCGCAGGTTCAACGTCACCGCTCAGAATAAGATCTGTTTCACGCACTACGATGTATTCATTGCGGCCGGCGGAGCCAGGAACACCGCCGCGCCGGACAAGGTCTGCGTCGTGGATGTGACCAATGGCATGCTGGAGATCAACTTCATCTCCTTACTCAGTCACAGTCAGGCCAAGGCCGACGCCATCTACATCCAGCAGTTGTATCGGTAGCATAGCGCCGAAGCCGCGCGAGCTTTGGCTACCGGAGTCCTCGCGACCACCCGCAGGAGCAACCCTGCGGGTGGTCTTTTTTGCGCCGCGCGGTGTGGGGGAGCATTGACAAACCGGGCGCGCGGAGGTAGAATTTTGCCGGGAAGGGACGGTACATGCGGCTATGCCAAAGATGGGAGTTCTCACGAAGATTCTGGCGGCAGCCGGCGTCGCGCTGACGTGGCTGCCCGTGGCGGCGATGCTGCTGACGGCGCTGTTCGGCCTCTTCCGGGAGCGCGTCCTCCGGCTGGACTACCTCATGCCGGCCGAGCTGTTCCCCTTCGCGCTGGCCGGCGGCGGGTTGCTCGTGGGCGCGGCGCTGCGGGCGCGGGCGCGCCGGGGCCTCATCGCTGGCGGGCTGGCCGTTGCGGCGACGGCGCTCGTCGCCGGGCAGGCGCTGGCGGTGGTCAGCGGGCTGGCCTCGGGCGAAATCGAGCCGGCCGGCGTGTGGTGGGCGCTGGTCGTCGCGTCGCTGGTCATCTACACGGCAGCGGTCGTGGAGCTGGGCGTGGTTGGGGTCGTGTTGGCGCGCGAGGTGTTCGGACCGGCGGCCGGCCGGGGCCGGGACGAAAACGCAGCGGATTGACACGCAGGAGCCCGTAGGGTGCGCCATGGGCGCACCTCTCCGCGACTTGCCAGCCGCCGCGACGTGGTTGGTCGGGCCGGCCGGCGCGCCACGAGCGCACTCTACCGCTCAGCCCCACACGTCCCCCCCAGAGGGCAGGCACAAGGCCTGCCCCTACTACTCCACAATCCGCTCCGGGTGCGCGTAGACGCTCAACTTGTCGCCGCGCGCATACCCGATCAGCGTGCAATGCAGCTCCTCAGCCAGATCAATCGCCAGGGTCGTCGCCGAAGAGCGCGATAGCAAGATCGGCGCGCCGGCGCGCACCGTCTTCAACACCATCTCGTAGCTGGCGCGGCCGGTGCTGTAGATGATCTTGTCATCCAGCGGGATGCCGCGCAGGATACAATGCCCCAGGGCCTTGTCCAGCGCGTTGTGCCGGCCGATGTCTTCGCCGATCACGACCAGCTTGCCCCGCCGGTCGAAGAGCAGCACGGCGTGCAGCCCGCCGCTCTGGCGATAGGTCTCCTGATAGGTGATGACCTGCTGGCTCAAGCCGGCCAGCAGCGCCGGCGCGACGCGCAGGCCGCTATTCACCGGCGGCATCGTGGCGATCATCTCGGCCGGGTCGGCCCGGCCGCAGCCGGAGCGCACCAGCCGGAGGACATCCATGCGGGCATCGCGCTGCGCGCCGGCCGAAGCGAGGAGCTTGATCTGCACGATATTGCGCGAAATATCCAGGCTATCGGCCGTCGCGTCGGGCGTCGCCGTCGAGCGGCCGCAATGCTGCACCAGGGCGATGTCGCCGAACCTGCCGATGACCCCCTCGCTGATGCAGAAGCCGACGGCCAGCTCCTTCTCGCGGCCGGGCGTGCGCATCAATACCGCCGCCGGCTTGCCGTCCACGACCACTTGCAGCGGCTCCTCTATCGCCATCAGATGCGTCGCCGGCTGGCGGCGGCCATCTTCGATCTTCGTGTATGCGCGTTCTTCGATTCCGGGCAATACGTCGTCCATGAACAACCCTGTAGGCAAGAGATGTTGCAGAGCCGGCGGATTATAGCCGGAAATCGGGGCGCGGTCAAAGCGCGGAGGCAGTCGGCTCGGAGAGA
>CAIQJD010000464.1 GCA_903872005.1 uncultured bacterium
ATCACAGCCGCACGTCTTGGGCGGGGCGGCTTTGGAGATATCTCGATGACAATTACAGACTTGGGCTATGTGGCTTTTGTGTTGGCGCTTGTGTTGAGCCTTTACGGCATCGTGGTGTCTGTGCTGGGGGCTTGGCGCAACTTGCCTGAGCTCGTCGCCAGCGGACGCAACGCCACTTATGTCGTCAGCGGCCTGGTGCTGATCGCGTCGCTGACCTTGTGGTACGCGCTGCTCAACAACCAGTTCCAGGTTGAGTTCGTCGCCACCCACAGCGAGCGCAACCTCCCGCTTTTCTACAAGATCTCGGCGCTGTGGGGCGGCCAGGCTGGCTCGCTCACCTTCTGGACGCTACTGCTGTGTGGCTTTGCGGTCGCTGCCACCTGGTTCTTCCGCAACGAGCAGCCGAGCCTGCGTCCCTATGTCAACGCCGTCCTCCTGGTCGCGATCGCCTTTTTCGTGACCATCGTGCTCTTTGCCGCCAACCCCTTCGAGAAGTTGTGGCGGGCGTCCACCGGCCAGATCATCACGTCGGTATTCCAGCCGGCCGGCGCCGCCCCCTTCTTCCCCGCCGACGGGCAGGGGTTGAACCCTCAGCTTCAGAACTACTGGATGGTGATCCACCCAATTGCCCTCTATCTGGGCTTTGTGGGCTTGACGGTGCCGTTTGCCTTTGCCGCGGCGGCCCTGATCACCAAGCAGTTAGGCAATAGCTGGATCAAGCTGGTCCGCAAGTGGACGCTGGTGCCGTGGCTCTTCCTGTCCATCGGCATCATCATGGGCTCGCAATGGGCCTATATCGAGCTCGGCTGGGGCGGCTATTGGGCATGGGACCCCGTCGAAAACGCGTCCTTCCTGCCGTGGCTCACGGCAACGGCCTTTGTCCATAGCATCATGATCCAAGAACGCCGCGGCATGCTGAAGGTCTGGAACATGGTGCTGATCTGGCTGACCTGGGAGCTGACGCTGTTCGGTACCTTCCTCACCCGCAGCGGGGTGATCGAGTCGGTGCACTCCTTCGCGCTCTCACCCATCGGACCGATGTTCGCCGTCTTCATCGTGGGCACGTTGCTGGCGTTCCTGATGCTGTTGGTCTGGCGTCTGCCGCTTCTCAAGAGCGAAAACGAGCTGGACTCGGTCCTCTCGCGAGAAACCGCCTTCCTGTCCCAGAACGTCATCTTTCTGGTGATCATGATCGCCACGTTGCTGGGCACAATGTTCCGGCCGATCTCCGAGTGGGTCACAGGCAACAAGATCTCCCTCAACGCGCCCTATTTTCAGCAGGTCAACGGGCCGATCTTCCTGGTTCTGATCCTGTTGATGGGCGCCGCGCCGTTGTTGGCCTGGCGGCGCTCCGCGCCGGAGACGCTGCGGCGCAACTTCCTGGTCCCTGTCGTGACCGCGCTGCTCACCGTCCCGATCCTGTTTGTCTTCGGTATGCGCAATGCGGCCGGCTTCGTCGGCATCGCCGCGCTGACCTTCGTATTCGCCGGGATCGTTCAGGAGTATGTGCGCGGCGTGCGCGCCCGCATGCAATCGACGGATGAGCCAACCGGTACCGCGCTGGTGAACCTGGTGCGGCGGAACGGCCGGCGGTACGGCGGCTATATCGTCCACATTGGCATGCTCTTGATCGCTTTGGGGATCATCGGCAACGAGTTCTTCCAGTCCGAATCCGAAGCGAACCTCCAGCCGGGCCAATCGCTCACGGTCGCCAATTACACATTGACCTACCGCGAGCTGGAGCCCACGCGCGGCCCGAACTTCACGGAGTACACCGCACGCCTGGACATCCTGCGCGGCGGGCAGCCCGCGGGCC
>CAIQJD010000465.1 GCA_903872005.1 uncultured bacterium
CAAAACCGACCAGGATACTGCTCAAGTGGGCGTAGTACGTGATATACCCGTTGCCATGATCCATGATGATCAGGTTGCCGTAGCCGGAATTATCCCAGCCGGCAAAGACGACATAGCCAGAGTCGGAGGCGTAGACCGGCGTGCCAGTCGGCGCCCCAATGTCGAGGGCGCGGTGCAACGACCAGTAGCGCTGGGTGATGTAGCCGCTGGCCGGCCAGGCAAAGCCGCCGCTGCCGCGCGATGCCCCTTCGGGGATGGGGCCGGTGTAGTGGCTCACATAGCGTGGCACGTAGGGCTTCTCGCCGCCGGGGACGATGAGCATCTGGCCGGCCGTCAAGCTCTGATCGCGAGGAATGGTGTTCAGGGTATAGCTGACGATGTCCGTCGGCTTGGCGTTGAACTTCTTGGCGACAGCTTCGACCGTGTCGCCGGCCGCCGTCTTGTAGTAGACGCCGGTTACCGGCAAAATGGTGAGGCTCTGCCCGATGGTGAGGTCATCCGGGTGATACTCCAAATCGCCATTCGACCACATGACCGTCTCTGGCGAAATGTCATACCGTTCGGCGATGCCGAAAACGGTATCGCCGGCCTCTACCGTGTAGGTGATGACCGACAATCGCTCACGCTTGGGGATGGTCGTATGCAGGAGCGGCGAACGGGCGATGAAGACCGGGTAACGCGGTGGGACACCGGCATCCGGCGTAACAGTAGGCGCTTGCGCGGCAACAGGCGGCGCGCCGGCGAACCACCACCCAATGGCCGCAGCCGCCGCCCATAGGCCAATCACGATGCTCAGCCATACCGGCCGAGATTTACCGTCCGCGTGATCGTCCCTTGAACCAGGCAATCATCGTGTCCTATAGCACGTCTCTGTTCAACGTCGCCAGGAAGTCCACGTTGTGGCGCGTCTTCGCCATACGGTTCAACAGCGCTTCCAGGGCCTCGGTGCCGCCGATGGCCGACAACATGCGCCGCATGGTGTAGACTTTCACCAGCACATCCGGATCCAGCAGGAGTTCTTCACGCCGCGTGCCGGAGCGCTCGATGTCGAAAGCGGGGAAGATGCGCCGCTCGGCCAGCTTGCGGTTCAGGTGCAGTTCCATGTTGCCGGTGCCCTTGAACTCTTCGTAAATCATGTCGTCCATGCGCGAGCCGGTGTCGACCAGACAGGTCGCGATGATGGTCAGGCTGCCGCCTTCTTCGATCTTGCGCGCGGCGCCAAAGAAGTTCTTGGGCGGATAGAGAGCGGCCGGGTCCAGGCCGCCGGAAAGCGTGCGGCCGCTGGGCGGAACTGTCAAGTTGTAGGCGCGCGAGAGTCGGGTGATCGAATCGAGCAGGATCACCACGTCCTTGCGGCTCTCTACCATGCGTTTGGCCCGTTGCAGGGCCATGGCCGCCACCCGCACATGATCTTCGACCGGGTCGTCGAACGTTGAAGAGACGACTTCGGCATCTACAGAGCGATCCATGTCGGTCACTTCTTCGGGGCGCTCGCCAATCAGCACGACCATGAGGTGGACGTCGCTGTAGTTGCTGGTGATGCCATTGGCGATATGCTTGAGCACCATCGTCTTGCCGGCCTTGGGCGGCGATACAATCAGGCCGCGCTGGCCGCGTCCGACCGGCGCCACCAGGTCTAACAGACGCGTGCTGAGATTATCCGAAGTGGTCTCTAGTTTGAACTGCTGATTGGGGAAGATGGGCGTGAGCGATTCGAAGACCGGCCGGCGCTTGGCCGCTTCAGGGTCGAGACCATTGACCGCTTCTACCCGCAACAGACCGAAATACTTCTCCGTCTCTTTGGGCGGCCGCACGTGGCCGATCACCAGGTCGCCGGTGCGGAGCGCGAAACGGCGAATCTGCGATTGTGACACGTAGATGTCATTGGGGCCAGGCAATAGATGCTCTGCGCGTAAGAATCCGATGCCGTCCTGCACCACGTCCAGCACGCCGCCGCCAAAGATGAAGCCCATCTGCTCGGCCTGGGCGCGCAAGATCCGCATGATGAGGTCATGCTTCTTGAGGCGCGTGTGGCCGGTGACGCCCAGACTCTTGGCGAAATCGCGCAACTGATCCAGCGTCTTCTCTTCCAGTTCGACGATGTTCAGTCGTGGGGCATCAACGAGGACATCCGACTCTATGTTGTTATCCATGTTGCTTTCTCTCATGACAGGGATACGATCTTGTGAATTCCACGCGCTAAATCAGGGGGATAGTCAGATACATTGCCTGCCCACAAACTGCGCCAGCCGTCAGGAGCAAAGCCAGAAGCAGATGCAGGGCAGAGAATGCAAGCCACTCTTTCCGAATGATGCTGGGCGCCTTGACATCACAAAGCCGGCACAAAAAACAAGAACTGGCCGCATGATGTATTGAGAACTCAGAGGATTAGGCGGTACAAACGCATTTATCCACGAGTTAGTATAACATTTTTCCAGGCCGATGTCAAATTGTGCGTCTTTTCGGGCCGGCGCGCCCCTCAAGGCACGCGTCCCAGCAGGATCATGCGTTCGCTGCGCCGCTCGAAAGGCTCCAGATCATAGGAGCCAAACACGCCTTCGACATGAAAGCCGGCTGCTTCCATCAGCAACCGCGCCTCGTATGGATAGACCCAGCGCATCTGCATGGGAGCAAGCGTGCGGCGCACCGCGCCTTCGGCGTCAATTTCATCATAGATGAGCGTAATATCTGCAACCTGGGTGGTCAGGTCGCCGCGCTGACTGAAGAATTTCAGGATCCGATGTCCGCTCACCGGATCGAACATCTCTTTTTCCAGCAACAGGGGCGTCTGTTCTTCGGTCAACGTGGAAAGATGCGGATTGGGCAGATCTACCACAAAGAGGCCGCCCGAGCGCAACAGGCTGAAGGCCGTTTGCAGCGCGGCGTACTGATCGTGGAGCGCCGGCAAGTGCATCAGCGTATTGTTGCCGCAGAAGCCGAGCCGAAAACGGCGCGGCAGCGTAGCGCAGCGCATATCGGCCGGCATCAACGTGGCCTTAGATTCCAGGCCGGCAGCGGCGATCTTCTGCCGCGCAATCGCCAGCATCGTTGCCGAGTCGTCAATGCCGGTGATCGCATACCCTGCCTGCGCCAGCGGCAACAGCAGCCGGCCGGCCCCACACCCCATCTCGAAAATCGGCGCGCCGGCGCGCTGCGCCAGATTCAGGTAGAACGGGATATCATCGGCAAAGTCGTTTTGATCCAGGTCGTAATAGCGGGCAAAGCGCTCAGAGTTGTAGACGGATTCCCCTGGCTGACGCGACACAGCTATCACCTGCTTCCTGTGGAGTGTGCACCACCCGGTCGCGAGTATCGTAACAGAATTTGCCGGTCGGGTCAAGTGCCGACGCCGCCGGCGCTGTCCATTTTTTGGTGCCGACGGACGAACGGCCGCCCGGCGCCGCTTGCCCATTACGTCCTCCTCCTGTAGAATCGTGTCCGGTCACTTTCCCGATCCATTCGCTCAAGGAGCGTCCTATATGGAACAAGTCAGAATTGGCATTATCGGCTCCGGCTTCATGGGGCGCACCCATGCGGAGGCGCTGCAGCGCTATGTGGCGCACGCCAGGCTGGTCGCCATTGCCGGCGGAACGCGCGCTGAACGTCTGGCACGCGACTACGAGACAGCCTACGCGCCGAGCATGGAGCGCCTGTTGGAACGGCCTGACCTGGACGCCGTCATCCTTACAACGCCGCAAGCGCAACACGTGGAAGAGACAGTCGCCGCGGCGCAACATGGCAAGCATGTCCTGGTGGAAAAGCCGATGGCGACCACGCTGGCCGGCTGCGACGCCATGATCGCCGCCTGCAAGAGCGCCGGCGTAACCCTGATGGTCGGCCAAACCCAGCGCTTCCGCATCGTGAACGCGACGGCCAAACGCGTGATCGAAGAGGGGCGCATCGGCCGCGTCGTGATGATGCGCGAGCTGCAGCTCGATACCGGCGGCCTGCAAAGTGTGCCGCCCTGGCAAGCGCTGCCAGAGAATCTGGGTCTCCTCCTCTCCCACGGCGTCCATAACCTGGATCGGATGCGCTGGCTGGCCGACGACGAGCCGGCGCAGGTCTTCGCCCGCTGCGCGACCTATCGCAGCCCCGCGCAGACCGAGTTGAGCAGCATGTCTCTCTTCACCTTCCGCCACGGCGCGCTCGGCTCCTTCTGGTGCGAATGGGAATGCCCCAAGCCGGGCTTCCCGCCTTCTAGCTCCGTCGCGCAGATCATGGGTGAGGCTGGCATCCTCGACCTGGACGCCTACGGCCAACTGCGCCTGGGCGTCGGCGACGCCTGGAGCGTGGTCGCCGAGCAAGCGCCTATTGACTGGAAGGGCAAGGGGATGTTGGATACGGTGCGGATGGAAGCGTATCAGCGCCAGAACCAGGAATTCGTGGACAGTATCTTGCAGGGACGCCGGCCTTCGGTTGCCGGCGAAGACGGGCGCGCAGCGGTCGAAATGGCCCTGGCTGCCTATCGCTCTAACGCCACGGGCGAGGCCGTGCGCTTCCCGCTAAGCGAGTGATCCCGTGTAGAAGCGTCGCAAGACCCGGCAGATGGCGAAACTCACCCAGCGGCGCGTCGCCTGCGCCGCTGGGGTTGTCTTATCTTGTTCCGCCGGCGCAGCGTAGGAGACACGCCACAGACCATCGTCGCCCTGGGCGTCCCGGAACCAGTCCAGCGCTCGGCGCACGGCCGGCGCCTCGCGTGGGATGCCCATGCGCGAGAGCGAATCCAGCGCGGTGAGCAGGTTGTTCCACCAGAACGGGAATTCAAACCGAACCCAGTAGCTCGCCGCCTGATACGACGTATAGGCGTCGGGCTGGAAGAAACGCGACAGGAGCAGGCCGGCCGCGTGGCATGCCGGGGCCGATGCGCGGTAGCGCGGATGCACCGCGAAGGCGCGCAACACCATGCCGGTCCAGTGGTGCGAGAAAGGCCGGGAGCGATCCGGCTCCAGCGGCTCGGCATCTTCGCTGCTCAGGCGGTACTGCGTGGCCCGATCCAGCCGGTGGGTGATCATCGGGATGCTCCAGCCGCCATCATCCTGGCGCATGCTCAACAGCCATGCGAAGCTGCGCTCGATGCGCGGGTCGTCAGCATAGCCGGCCTGAATCAGCAGCGCCATGATCGCGCCGGTGTAATAGGTGGTATATTGATTGGCGAGGATGCCGCGAATATCGCCGGCCGGCG
This sequence comes from uncultured bacterium, assembly GCA_903872005.1. The sequence continues at coordinate 5,183 of CAIQJD010000465.1, forward strand.
TCTGGCACGCAAAGAGGAACTCGGCCGCCCGGCGCGTCGGCGGATGGTCGCGCGTGCAGCCATACTGCTCTACCAGCACCCGGAATTGTCGCCAGGTCTCGATCAAGGCGTGATTGATCGCGGCGTGTTTCTGCGCGCCGGGCCGCGGCCAAGCGCCATCGCTGCGCTGCTTGCGGAGGAGCCGCTGCAGCGCCGGCAGTCGCCACACATCCTCCGCGGGGCCGGCATCCTGGCCCACCAAGTCGCGGCGCACGAAGTAGCCCAGCGCCGCGTCTGCGCCGGCCAGCAATCCCGGCAATGGGTCTACCCGCAATTGCTCCCGCCAATCAACCATCGCGCACCCTCGCCGCGCGGCCGTTTTCGCCCCGCGCGTCAAACGCGAGTATAATCGCGCCGGCGCAATCGTTCAGCAATCAGCGCCGCTCACAGGAGGTCGCCGCATGTCAAGCTACGCCTACACGATCACCGATGAAGTCTTCGCGCAGTTTCCCGGCTACGTGCGCGGCGTCGTCCTGGCCTTCGACGTAACCAATGGGCCGGCGCCGGCCGGCCTCCTGGCCCTGCTGCGCGCCGCCGAAGCCGACCTACGCGCCCGGTTGGATGCGGCAACCCTGACGGAGCATCCGCGCATCCGCGCCTGGCGCGAAGCCTTCCGAGCCTTCGGGGCCAAGCCCAGCGAATTCCGATCCTCCATCGAGGCGATGGCGCGTCGCGTGACGCGCGGCGATGCCCTGCCGGCGATCAATGCCCTGGTGGACATCGGCAATGTCGTCTCATTGCGCCGGCTGCTGCCGGCCGGCGCGCATGCCATGGACGCCCTGACGGCCGATATATGCCTGCGCCGCGCCGGCGGCGCAGAGGACTTCATTCCACTGGATGGCAACGTCGTCGAACACCCGTTGCCGGGCGAGATCATCTTCGCCGAAGGAGAGCAGGTGCTCACGCGCCGCTGGGTCTGGCGCCAGGGCGCCGCCACGCTGGTGGGGCCGGCGACGACGGCCGTGGAGTTCAACGTGGATGGCCTGCCGCCGGCAACGCCGGCCGAGGTCGCCGC
>CAIQJD010000466.1 GCA_903872005.1 uncultured bacterium
AGCCCTTCCAGGCGACGACGCGGGCGCCGGCGACATCCGGCGCGCCGCCCTGCGGCTCGGCCGGCTCCCAGACGGCGATCTCGTCGCGACGCAGCCCCAGCGCCAGGGCCGTATTCGTCCCCAGCCATTCGTCTGGGAAGAAGAGGATGCGCTTGCCCTGGCCGAAGGCCCAGCGGAAGATCGCGCCGGCGTTGGACGAGGTGCAGACCGCTCCGCCGCGCCGGCCGCAGAAGGCTTTCAGCTCGGCCGAAGAGTTCTGGTACGTGATGGGCCGGAAGCTCCCCTCGCCCCAGCGCGCTGTCAGATAGTCCCAGGCCGGGCCGGCGTCGTCGGCGCTCGCCATCAGGGCCATGGGGCAGGCCGCTTCGCCGGCCGGCAAGAGCACATGCTGATACGGCTCGCACAACATGGCCGCCGTCTCGGCCATGAAGTCTACGCCGCAGAAGATGATATACTTGGCGGCCTTCTGGGCCGCCGCGGCGCGCGAAAGCTCCAGGGAATCGCCGCGAAAATCGGCGAAGCGAAAGACGTCATCCTGCTGATAGTAATGCCCCAGGATGATGGCGTCCGCGCCCAGTTGCGCCTTGGCCTTGCGGATGCGCTCGAAGAGAGCCTCGCGCGGCAGTTCTGTATACGCTGCTGGCAGTTTCATGGCTCTTCCCCCTAATAGTTTGGCTCGCGCCCCATCACCAGGACCGACAGGAGCGTCGTCTCGCCCAGCCGGCGCAGCTTGTCCTGGTCAATGGCTTCCGGCGTATCGCCGGTCCCGTGGGCAACGGTATACGCGCCGTCCCAGCTCACATACGCGCTCATGGCCGAGCGCCCGCCAAAGCCGGCCACGACGACCTGGTCGCGGTGCGGGCCGCGCCCGCGCGCCGTGACCTGTGTCCCCAGCCGGCCGGCGGCCTTTTCAAAGAGTTGCACCAGACGGTAGCTGCTCCCCGGCTCCAGAGCAATGGCCTTGCCGGCGCCAGCGCCCACGCCGGCCAGCTCGATGACCGCCTCGATGGTCATATCGCTGAAGCCGGGTTGCGAATTCATGATATTCTTGGTGGATAGGCCCAGCCAACGCTCGCCGCCGGCCCAGGCCACAAACATGATCGTCTTCTTCGGCTGGAAAGGCGTCTCTTTCAGGACGCGCGCCAGCTCCAGCAGCAGCGCCACGCCGCTGGCGTTGTCGTTGGCGCCGGGATAGAATGCGCCATCCGGCCCGATGCCCAGACCGTCGTAGTAGGCTGTGACCATGATGATCTGGCTATCCATGCCCTGGCCCTGGCGCGCGCCCATCTCGGCCCCGCTGCCGGGAATGATGCCCAGGACATTATAGCACGCGCTGTCCGGCTCCGCGTAGGCTTTGGCCGGCGTCTTCATCTGCACGGCCACGCCCGGCTCGGTGATGGCGACCTCGCCGATGCCCAATCCTGCGGCGCGCCGTTCCAGCTCGGCCAGGCTGCTGCCGGCCGTCGCCAACAGCCGTTCGGCCGTCTCGGCGGAGATATATTGCACCGCGACCGCGCGGGAGAACGAATCGGGCGTGAACATGTAACGGCGCTGCAATTGCTCCGGGTCGCTGGCGACGATGGGCGTGCCGGCCGACGCGGCGCGACTCAGCCGGCGGTCGTACTTTTCGGGCACGATGAGGATCTTGTCGCGCAATTCGAGCTGATTGATGCGATACGGGTCGGCGCCGGGGACGTCTGGCACCCCGCCGGTGACCAGGCCCACGACCTGCCCCTTGCCGGCGCCGGCCGTGTTGGACAGGCCGGAGTACTCGACGAAATCCTGGCGATAGACCAGCTTCTCGGCCGGTTGGCCTTGCGCGTCCAGGATAGTCAGCTCCGGCATGCCGTCCAGATGATAGGGCGCGCAGCCGGTCGTCTGGATAAAGGTGCCCTTGTCGCCAATGGGGATGAGGCCGATGGCTTCCATGCGCTGGGCAATGTAGCCCGCCGCGTCGTGCGCGCCGGGGAGGCCCAGCTCGCGGCCGGCGAACTGCGGCCCGGACAACGCGCGGATGTCTTCCATGATGCGCGCCGTATCCAGCCGGCGGACTTCGGAGCGATAGAGGCCCAGGGGCGCGACGCTGCGGAGCGCCAGCGCCAGCGCGACGATCACGGCGACGCCGGCCAGCGCAGTGTAGCGGTTGAAGAGCCGGCTGACATTGACCCGGCTGCGCTCGATGAAGCGGCGCAAGCCTTCGCCGAACACATTGAAGGCCATGATGGTCAGGAAGAAGGCCACGCCGGGGTACCAGGCGAACCAGGGATAGCTACGCCACCAGGCGCGGATGTTCGCCAGGAGCGCGCCCCATTCGGGCACATCCGAGTAGTACGAGACCTGGCCGACGGCCAGCTCGGCCTTGAAGCCGCCGCCCAGGAAGATGTTGAGGAAGCCCAACTCCGCCAGGAGCATGAGGACGCCGCCCATTTCCAGGACGGCCAACACCAGGAGCGCCGGCAACAGGTTGGGGACGACGTGGCGCACCAGGATTTGGCCCGGCCGCGCGCCGGCCGATTGGGCCGATTCGATGAAGAGCTGCGGCTTGATGCCGATGACCTGCCGGCGCACCACCTGAGCGATTTCGCCCCAGCCGACGAGGCAGAAGGCCACGATGAAGACCCACATCCCTTGCTGAATGCCGATGGCCTGGATCAACAACGCGGCGAAGATGGTGATGGGGAAGGCGGCCCAGACATTGGCCGCCCCGTTGACGAGACGATCCAGCCGGCCGCCCTGCCGCCAGCCGGCCAGCGCGCCCAGGGCGCCGCCGGCGACCATGCGCGCCAACATCCCGAAGAAGGCCAGGGCGAGGGTCTGGCGCGCACCGGCCAACACCAGCGCTTGCAGATCGCGGCCGATGTGATCGGTGCCCCAGGGGAAGGTGAGCGATGGTTTGTAGGGCGGGGCGCCGATGACGCCTTCAATCATCATCACGCCGTGGGTCTTGTAGGGGCTGGCGGCGGTCAACTGGTCGCCGAAGACGGCCAGGGCGAAGAACCCCAGCACCATCAGGAAGCCGATGATGAGGAGCGGCTCGCGCAGGGCGCGCCAGACGGCGCGGCGCGAGAGGGCCGCCGGCGATTCGGCTGGC
>CAIQJD010000467.1 GCA_903872005.1 uncultured bacterium
GCACATCGTAGTTGTAGCCGTCGGCATATTTGCCCGTCTTGAGGGCGCCGCGCAGGTCACTGTCGGTGGGTATCCAGTGCGTGGCGATGTACTCGCCCTCGTTGGTGTATTCGACCAGGGCGGTGCGGCCGCCGTGATCCTTGTTGTTGGAGAGGCCGGTGATGATCATGCGGCCCGGCAGGGCGTACATGGTGTGCGGCCCCACCACGCCGCCCGACTTGGCGACGAAATCGGTGAGGGTCTTGACCAGCTTGGGCTTGGATGGATCGGTCTTGACATCGAAGACAAAGATCTTGCTGGTATCGAGACCGCCGGCCCAGAGATATTGGCGATCATCGGTGAAATCAGAATGGTGCGCCTCGTTGCGGCCGCCGACCGAAACGCTGTTGATGACCTTGCCGAATTTTTCCGACTTGGGGTTGACGTCGACGGTGACCAGCTTGTCCTGCGCGTCGCCGACACCTTCGACGCCCAGCGTCCAGACGTAAACGAAATCCTCCTGGCCGGTGATCTTCTTCATGTAGGGCGAGGCGCAGGTTTCGTCCGCCCAAGTGGCGGCCGGGGCCAGCGCAAAAGCGGACAGTGCGGCCGTCAGCGCCGTCGTCAGGACACGGCGTCCCAGGGTCGATGGAATTTTGTTCATGCGTGCTCCTCTCTCGGTTGTTTGTTATGGGGTCTCATGCGGTGGCCGACGGGTTTACTCCGCCGTGGTTGGATCGATCCGGGTCCGGATTTCACGGATCGCGGTCACGGGAAACCCGCCGGCTTCCGCATGCTCGCGAATCATGCACTCATTCGGCGCGATGTAAAGACAAAAGACATGATCATCGGTGACATAGCTCTCCAGCCACTGGATGGCCGGCCCCAGGTCGCGCAGGACGCCGCAGGAGCGCTGCGAGATGGCCTGGAGTTCCTCGGCCGTGAGCCGGCCGGCGCCGGGAATGTGGCGTTCGATCAGATATTTGGGCATGGTCGTTCTCCCTGGTGTTGGCATCGCGGCCATGGCGGACCATGACCTGGCGCGAATACTAGACGACCGGTCGTCTAGTAGGCAAGCAAAATTTTTCAGGCGGCAAAATAGCCGTTCAGCAATTCATTGCGGCAGGCCCGCAGCGGCTCCGCCGATTGCTCGATCTTCATCCGCAGCAGGGCGCCCTGCCACTGGTTGACCAGCAGATCGGCCATCGCCGCCGCCGTCAGATCTCGGCGGAAATCGCCTTCCGCCTGGCCGCGCTCGATCCCTTCCGCCAGCTTGTCGCGGTAGCGCCGCACCGCGAGGCGCAGCGATTCCCGGCACTTTTCGCTGGTTTCGCCGATTTCGCCCATCAGGTTGCCCAGCAGGCAGCCGCCGCGGTAATGCTGGCGGGCCGCGCCCTCGATCTGTTCGTCGAAGTAATCCAGCAGCCCCTGACGCGCGCTCAGGCCGGGCCGTCGCAGGTGCGCGTCCAGCAAGGCGACAAAAGGGGCGATGTAGTGCTGGATCACCTCGGCGCTGAAGTCCTCCTTGCTGGGAAAGTAGTGATAGAAGGACCCCTTGGGGACTCCCACGCCCTGGAGAATGGCTTGCAAGCCGGCGCCGTGATAGCCATGCTCCATGATCAGGGCGACGCCCTGATCGAGCAAGCGCTCCCGCGTGTCGGCGCGGCTCTCCCGCCGTGTGGGCGGCAAGGCGCCGGGCTGCCGCTGGCTTCCGGGGCTGGCGGCGACGGAATCAGGCATCGGGCTCCTCATGCTTGAGGGTGATGCCCAGAATTTCCAGCAGCACCCCCGCCCCCGCCAGGACAAAACCCACCGGGGCATTGCCCGGCGCCAGCAGAAAACTCACGCCGCCCAACGCCAACAGCGCGACCGCGACGGTGCGGCGGCGGCGCGGGTTCTTGATCAATCGCATCATGACGGACTCCTTGTAATTCGTAAGTGAATCGGGATTCGACCGCTTCCATTCAACGGGCGGACAGCATACCCGAAGACACGGGCGCGCCATAGCCAGAGCTAATGCACACGCGCCGTCAGGGTGATATCGTTGCCGACTTTCTGACTCAATGCGCCACCTGGCCAGGAGATTCCCCGACATGACCTTGAATGCCAAAAGCCTGCAAAAGAAGCGCGCCAAGAAGGCCGCGAAGCGCAAGGAAGCCGAGAAATCCGGATCCGGCATGTCCAGGTTTTTCGGATTCGCCCAGGAATGGGCCGCCGCCAGCCGGGCTCCCGTGGCGGATGTCTGGGTGCCGGCTCAAATTTTTGAGCGCGGCATGGGCTCCGTCTGGCTCAGCCGCGCCTTGCCGGACGGGGATTACGCCATTGCCAGTTTCCTGGTCGACACCTTCTGCCTTGGCGCGAAGGACGCCTTGTATCAGATCGTCGATGCCCGGAA
>CAIQJD010000468.1 GCA_903872005.1 uncultured bacterium
CGCCGGGACGCGGGCTGGGACTTGCGGCCTGCTATTCCATTGTCAAGAGTCACGCCGGCCTGATTTACGCCGATTTGGCCCCTGACCAGGGGGCGACGTTCCATATCTATCTGCCAGCGGCATAGACCTGCCGCATTGAGCATCGAGCATTGAATAGAAGGGAGAATCGCGTGCCGTCTCTATGCCATGCGCTGCGGCGCACGCGCCGGCCGGAGTGGTTCCAGGGCCACGGCCGGCGCGGCTTCTTCGAGGGTTGGTACTACAAACTGATAGATGCCGCCGAAGACCGGCGCTATGCCATCATCCCCGGCGTCTTCCTGGGCCGGTCGCCGGCCGACAGTCACGCCTTCATCCAGGCGCTCGACGGCGTGAACGGCTATTCCGCGTATCACGTCTATCCCATCGGCGACTTCTGGGCCGCGGCAGATCGCATGGAGATGCGAATTGGCCCCAACCATTTCAGCGCCGACGGGATCGAGCTGGACATCGCGCGCCCCGAAGGGCGCATCGCCGGCGCGTTGCGCTTCGCCGGCCGCTCGCCCTGGCCCTCCACCCTCCTCGCGCCGGGCATCATGGGCTGGTACGCCTGGATGCCGTTCATGGAATGCTATCATGGCGTGGTCAGCCTCGACCATACCATCGCCGGCCAGCTCACCATAGATGGCACGCGGACCGACTTTGCCGGCGGGCGCGGCTACATCGAGAAGGACTACGGGCGCGCCTTCCCCTCTGCCTGGGTCTGGCTCCAGACCAACCACTTTGAAACGCCGGGTAGCTGCATCACCGCCTCCATCGCCATCATCCCCTGGCTGCGCTCCAGCTTTCGCGGCTTCATCATTGGCGTGTGGCACGCCGGCCGGCTGTACCGTTTTGCCACGTATACGGGCGCGCAGGTGGAACGGCTGGCCTTCGCCGAAGAACGGGTAGAGTGGATTGTGCGCGACCGGCGCTATCGTCTCGAGATGGCAGCGCGCCGCGCCGAGGGCGGGCTGCTGCAAGCGCCGACCGGCCACGATATGGGTCGGCGCATCGCCGAAAGTATGGCCGCCCAGGTGGATGTGCGGCTGACCGAGCGGGCCGGCGGTCGGCTGATCTTTGCCGGCCGTGGGCGAAACGCCGGATTGGAAATCAATGGCGACCTGACCACTTTGGCCGGCGCGCAAGGAGCTTGATCCCATGAGAATCCAACGAGCGCTGACACTCCTGATCCTGATGGCTTCTTTCATAGGCTGCGCGCCGGCGGCGCGTACTCTGACGCCGACGCCGCCCGGCGCGACTGCAACCATCGCCCAGCAGGCAACGTCAACCGTCCACCCGACGCCGACCACGCCCGGCCGCACGCCGACCCGGCCCAACCCGCCGGCGACCATTCCCCATCCGCCAACGTCCACTGTCGCGCGGACGTTGGCCGCGCCCGGCCGCACACCAGCCCGGCTCGACCCGCCGGCGGCGCGCCAGCAGGGCCTGTCCTACGCCGCCTGGTATCATGGCCTCTATTCCACGCCCGATTCCGACCAGGCGCTGGCGGAGATGGCCGAGACCGGCGCCGGCTGGGTCGCGGTGATCGTGACCCAATATCAAGACACTTACGTCTCCACGACGATCCGGCCAACGGACAATACCGTCACCGACGATGACCTGCGCCGCGCCATCGGGCGCGCCCACGCCCTGGGCATGAAAGTGATGCTCAAGCCGCATCTCGACCTGGCCGCTGACTGGGGCCATTGGCGCGGCCAGATTGGCGAAGGTTTCACCACGGAAGCGCAATGGCGGGCCTGGTTCAGCGCCTACCGCGCCTTCATCATGCGCTATGCCGAACTGGCCGAAGACGAAGACGTCGAACAATTCTGCGTCGGCACCGAGCTGGCCGGCGTCACGCCGCGCGACGCGGACTGGCGCGCCATTGTGGCCGCCGTGCGCGCAGAATTCCCCCGCCCACTGGTCTATGCGGCCGGCTTCGGCGGCGAGGAAGTCGCCATCACCTGGTGGGACGCCCTCGACTACATCGGCGTAGACGCCTACTATCCCCTGACGGACAAAAACGACCCCAGCCTGGAAGAGCTGATGGCCGGCTGGGCCGGCCCCCTCGCCACCTTGAGCGGCCTGGCCCAACGCACCGGCAAGACCGTCCTCTTCACCGAGATCGGCTATCGCAGCATCCAGGGGGCCAACCGCTTCCCCTGGGACTTCCAGCTAGATGGGTCGGTGGACGCGCAAGAGCAAGCCGACTGTTACCTCGCCTACTTTGAAGCTGTCTACGGCCAACCCTGGTGCGCCGGCGTCTACTGGTGGGCCTGGAGCGTGGATCCCTGGGAGGGCGGCCTGTGCGACAAGGGCTACACGCCGCATGATAAGCCGGCCGAAGACATCCTGCGCGCTCGCTTCGGCGGAGCGCCACGCCCGCCGGCCGGCGGCCCCCTTTCGGACGAACAGGACGCTCTGATCATCTATGACGACGCGCTGGCGGCCGGCTGGGCCAACTGGTCGTGGAACGCCACCCTCGACATGGCGGCGACCAACCCGGTCTATCGCGGCGCGCGTGCCATCGCTGTCACCCTGGGCGCGTGGGGCGGCATGCGCTTCTGGCATTCCCAACTGGACATTTCTCCCTACTACTACGTGGAGTTCGCGGCGCGCGGGGCCACCAACGCCGGCCCGCGCCTGGCCGTCGTCGTATGGGACGCCGAGGGGCAGATGTTGCCGCCGCGCATCATCAACGATTGCCGCTACGTGGCCGACGGGAAACTGGACTCGTGGCGCTGGAAAACCGTGCGTATCCCGCTGAGCGACCTGGGCGCGGCC
>CAIQJD010000469.1 GCA_903872005.1 uncultured bacterium
CTGCATGAGAGACCTCGCGCGGGATGGGTTGGCCGCAGTATAGCCGGCCGGGGCGAAATGTCAATGCCGGCGCAGCGCCAAACGGCCCCGGGGCGCCAGCGCGCTTGACGCCGGCGCAAAATAGTCTTACAATATAATACGACAATCTGAGTAAGCGACCGCGCCGGGGGCGCGGGAAAGCTCGCCTGTTATATCGCGGGAGGGATGTAAGATGATCAAGCAACTACTGCGAAGCGCCTCGAAAACCACCTGGCTGCTCCTGGCGCTCATCATCGCCCTGGGTTTAGCCATGCCGGCAACGCCGTCCAGGCCCCAGGAACTATCTGACTCTCCGCGCCGGATGCCTCCGCATCCTGATCTCCTGCAAAAAGTACGGAATGGCGAACTCACCCTGCCTGATATGGCCGTGGATTCCGTCTCTAAAGCAGAAAAGGGCATTGATCAGCCCGTCACGGTGGCGGCCGGCCCCGTCGGCGCCTGGCGCGCCCTCGCCATTCTCGTCCAGTTCTCCGACATGCCGGCCGTGACCGGAGCTTCAAGTTTCGATACCCTGCTGTTCGGCACGCAGACCGGCTCCCTCAAAGACTACTACAAGAAGGTATCCTATGGCGTGTTGGATATTGTGACGGTGAACCTGCCCAGCAGTTTGGGCTGGCGCGCAGCGCCACAGACGTATCAGTACTATGTAAACGGCAATTATGGATGGGGCGCGTATCCCCGCAACGCACAGAGATTGGCCGAGGATGCCGTGTATGCGGCCAATCCTTATGTGGATTTCTCCAAGTACGACAACAACAACGACGGTTACGTGGATACGGTCTTCATCATTCACGCCGGCCAGGGCGCGGAGCTTACGGGCAAATCTGCCGACATCTGGTCACACTCCTGGAGCACTTACAACGCCCCACGGGTGGATGGGAAATGGGTGAGTTCGTACACCACCGAACCGGAGTACTGGCTTCAGTCCGGCGACATGACCGTAGGCGTCTACGCCCATGAGCTGGGACATGCATTCGGGCTGCCCGACCTCTATGACACAGACTATTCGTCTGCGGGCGTGGGCGAGTGGAGCCTGATGAGTGGAGGCAGTTGGAACGGGCCGGGTTGGCCCGGCGGCGGTTCGCCGGCCTTCCCCGACGCCTGGACACGGGCCAAACTGAAATACCTGACGCCCAAGAATGTCATCAGCAACAGCAGCGGCGTCAACATTCCGGCCGCGGAGACCTCGAAGACCGTCTACCGCCTCTGGACCAATGGCGCAGGGGGATCCCAATACTTCCTGGTAGAGAACCGGCAGCAGATCGGCTATGACACTTATCTGCCCGGCGCCGGCCTCCTCATCTGGCATGTGGATGAAACCCGCTCTACCAACACGAGCGAATGCCGGCAGGTCAATAACTGGCTGTGCAGCTACAGTCATTTCAAGGTAGCGCTGGAGCAAGCCGACAACCTCCTTGAGCTTGAGAACAACTGGAATCGCGGGAATGCGGGAGATGCATACCCCGGCAGCGCCAGCAAGCGCAATTTCACTTTCTCGACCAAACCTAACAGTAGTTCGTACAGCAGCAGCTCCAGGACATACGTGGGCATTACCAGCATCAGTAACTCCAGCAGCAACATGAAAGCAACCTTCCAAAAAAAAGCGACCGCATCGGCAGCCGGAACCGACTGACGCAGCCGGCCGGCGTCCGAGAACCGCAGAGCGAAGAGCGCCTGTTCCTCACCCCAGGACTCTTCGCTCTGCCGTATGGGTATTGGGGCGCGTGTGTAGCCTGGCGCCTTGTGCGCGTCTGATCCGGGCCAAAACGCCCACAAGGGGCCAGGCTACGACAGCCCCGATGCCCGTCCCCCAAAATGTGAAACACACACCCCCACATCATACCCCTTGACATCCTGCCTTTTTCGTGCTATCATAAGGTATACCTTATGATTTATTTACGTTATACCTGATTGGAGTCCTGATATGGCCCATAAAGACACCGCCTATAGCGAGAGCGTCGAGGACTACCTCAAGACCCTTTGCCGGCTTGGCGGCGACCAGGCCCCTGTCACCGTCAATGCCGTCGCCGGCGCGCTCAACGTCTCGCCGGTCTCGGCCCACGAGATGGTCAAGCGCCTCTCCGAGCAAGCCCTGGTCACTTACCAGCCCTACAAGGGCATCTCCCTCTCGCCGGAAGGGCGCGACATCGGCAGCGCGGTGCAACGCCGGCATCGCCTGTGGGAGCGCTTCCTGTGCGACGTGCTGGAGCTGCCCTGGGCGCAGGTGCACGAGGAAGCCGGCCGGCTGGAGCATGCCGCCTCGCCCGAAGTGACCGAGCGACTGGCCGCCTTCCTGGATCATCCCGACTCTTGCCCGCACGGCCACCCGATCGCCCGCGCCGGCGAGACGTCCCTGGTCGAAGGGGCGACCTGCCGGCTCGGCGACCTGGGCGTCGGCCAGCGCGCCGCCATCGCCCGCGTGCCCGAAGACGACCTGCGCCTGCTCGACTATCTCGATCAGCTCGGCATGCGCCCGCAGGCCATCATTGAAATCGCTGACATCGCCCCCTTCGAGGGGCCGATTACGGTTATCATCGCCGGCCGCGCGAAATCCATCGCGCCGGCCCTGGCGCGGCGCATCTTTGTCGAAACCATCCTGGTTGCGAAGACGGAGGCTTGACCTATGGCTGAAACGACGTCCGCACAGAATCGCGCCTGTCAACCGTTGAATGCGGCGCCGACCGGCGCGCGCGTCGTCGTCCAGGAAGTGCGCGGCGGTCAGGGCATCCTGAGCCGGCTGGCGACCCTGGGCTTCACCCCCGGCGCGCTGCTGACGGTGGTGCAAAACTTCGGGCGCGGCCCGCTGATCGTGGCCGTGCGCGATGCCCGCATCGCCCTGGGGCGCGGCGAAGCCGGCGCCATTCAGGTCATCGCCGAAAAATATGGAGATTCCGCCAATGAGCCATTGCAGTCCCAGTAGCGCCAATCGCGCGGCCCGCGTCATCGCGCCGGCCGCGCCCCTGGCCGCCCAGGAAACCTTGCGGGTCGCCCTGGCCGGCCAGCCCAACGTCGGCAAGTCCACCGTCTTCAACCTCCTCACCGGCCTGAACCAGCACGTCGGCAACTGGCCGGGCAAGACCGTCGAGCAGAAGACCGGCGTCTTCTATCATGCCGGCGCGCGCATCGAGCTGGTGGATCTGCCCGGCGCGTACAGCCTGACGGCCAATTCGCTGGAAGAGCTGATCGCTCGCGACTATATCATCCAGCAGCGCCCCGATGTGGTCATCGCCGTGCTGGACGCGGCGACCCTGGAGCGCAATCTCTATCTGACGGCCGAGCTGCTGGCGCTGCCGGCGCGCATCGTCGTGGCCCTCAACATGCTGGATGTGGCGCAGCAGGAGGGCATCCAGATTGAGCCGGCCGTGCTGCAAGCCGCCCTCGGCGCGCCGGTCGTGACCATGACCGCGGCCAGGAACCAGGGCGTGCGCGAGCTGCTGGACGTGGTCGTGCAGACGGCGCGCGGCGAGCTGCCCTACGCGCCGCGCCTGCCCGAAGTGCGCGCCGACCATCAGGAAATCCTGCGCCAATTGACCGAGATCATCCGCCCGCACACGCCGGCGCCTTACCCGCCGGCCTGGACGGCGCTCAAGCTCCTGGAAGGCGACCGCGAGATGGCGCGCCTGATGGCCGCAGCCGCGCCGGCGCACATCTGGAGCCAGGCCCAGGCGATCCTGCTGGAGCACGAAGACGCCCTGATGGCCGTCGCCTCCGGGCGCTACGATTGGATCGGGCGCATGATGCGGGCCGCCGTCGTGCGGCCGCCGGCCGGCCAGATCACCCTCACCAGCCGGCTGGATCGTTGGGCGACCCACCCGCTCTGGGGCCTGCTCATCCTGGCCGGCATCCTCGGCGCGGTCTTCTGGCTCACCTTCACCGTCGGCCTGCCGCTGCAAGGCTGGCTGGATCAGACCATCGTGCATCGGCTGGCCGCCCTGTTGGGCGTGGCCCTCAGCGGCGCGCCGGCCTGGACGCGCGGCCTGATCGTGGATGGGGCGCTGGCCGGCGCCGGCATGGTGCTGACCTTTCTGCCCATCCTGGTCATCTTCTTCACCGTCCTGGCCCTGCTGGAAGATGTAGGCTACATGGCGCGCGCCGCCTTCGTCATGGATCGCTTCATGCACATCATGGGGCTGCACGGCAAGAGTTTCCTGCCCCTCTTCCTGGGCTTCGGCTGCAACGTGCCGGCGGTCATGGGGACGCGCATCATTGATTCGCCGCGCGCCCGCCTGCTCACGGTGATGCTGGCCCCGCTGGTGCCCTGCTCGGCGCGCCTGGCGGTGCTGGCCTTCTTCACGCCGGTCTTCTTCGGGCGCGCCGCGACCATCGTCGCCTGGGGCCTGATCGCGTTGAGCCTGTTGACTCTGGGGCTGGCCGGCGCGCTCCTGGGGCGCTTCGTCCTCAAGGATGAGCGCGCCGCCTTCATCATGGAGCTGCCGCTCTATCACCGGCCCAACCCACACACCATCGGCATCCAGGTCTGGCAACACATCGTGGAGTTCCTGCGTAAAGCCGGCTCGCTGATCCTGTTCATCTCCATCGTCGTCTGGGCGCTC
>CAIQJD010000470.1 GCA_903872005.1 uncultured bacterium
CGATCTGCTTGGGATGGCCGCGGAAGGTGCGGGTCGGCGCAAATTCACCCAGGCGATGACCGACCATGTTTTCCGTGATATAGACAGGGATATGGTGCCGGCCGTTGTGTACGAGAATCGTGTGCCCCACCATTTGCGGGAAGATCGTGGACGCGCGCGACCACGTCTTCAACGCCACGCGCTTGCCCGTGCGATTCATGTCCTCGACTCTCTTCAGCAACTTCGGACTTACGAACGGTCCCTTCTTCAGCGACCTCGACACTGCTTACCTCCTCACCTGATCCTGGCGGGATTGATCCCGCCCAGATGCATCACTTGCCCTTGCCGCGACGTCGTACAATGTACTTGTCGGTGCGCTTATTGCGCCGCGTCTTGTATCCCATCGCCGGCTTGCCCCAAGGCGTCTTCGGCCCCGGCATACCGATGGGCGTGCGCCCTTCGCCGCCGCCGTGCGGATGATCGCGCGGGGTCATGGCCGAGCCACGCACCGTCGGGCGCCATCCCATCCATCGCTTGCGGCCGGCCTTGCCCAGCTTGATGTTGCTGTGATCTACATTGCCCACCTGGCCGACAGTGGCTACGCAGCGCATATCCACCTGGCGCATCTCGCCGCTGGGCATACGCAGCAGGGCATACTGCCCTTCTTTCGCCATGACCTGCGCCGATGTGCCGGCCGCGCGCACCAATTGCCCGCCACGGCCCAAATGCAGCTCCACATTGTGCACCAACGTGCCCAGGGGCATGTTCTGCAGCGGGAGCGTGTTGCCAGGCCGGATTTCCGCCTGCGGCGAAGAAAGGACGTTATCGCCCACCTTCAGGCCCACCGGGGCCAGAATGTAACGCTTGTCGCCGTCAGGATAGATCACCAGGGCGATGCGCGCCGAGCGATTGGGGTCGTATTCGATGCTGTCCACACGACCGGGGACGCCAATCTTGTCGCGCTTGAAATCCACCAGGCGATATTGAATCTTGCTGCCGCCGCCACGATGGCGCACCGTCACTTTGCCATTGGCGTTGCGACCCGAATGCTTCTTGAGCGAGTGGGTCAGCGACCGCTCTGGCGCCGTGCGTGTGATTTCTTCATACGTCGGGCTGCTCTTACCGCGTTGTCCAGGCGTAAGCGGCTTGAACGTCTTGATCGGCATAATTCCAGTTCCTCCAACACCCAGTTCAGGCTCGTCTCAGCGCCTACACGCCTTCGAAGAACGCGATGCGGTCGCCGGCCTTCAAGGTTACGATGGCTTTCTTCCAGGCCGACTCCTTGATGACCATCCGACGACCATAGCGCCCCATCTGGGCGCGCATCCGCATCACGTTCACGTCCAGCACCGTCACGTTGAACGCTTTCTCGACCGCCTGCTTGACTACCGCCTTGTTGGCCCGCATGTCCACTTCAAATACGTACTGATTCTGTTCGCCGAGCCGGCCCGATTTCTCGGTCACCACCGGGCGCTTGAGTACTTCATAGGGATGCATCTCTCTGTCCTCCTGTCTCGGCGAGTCACTGGGCCTGGCCCAGGAACGACTCCACTACCTCAAGGGCTGACTTAGGCATAATGACCATGTCATAGCCCAGCAGGTCGCGCACATTCAGGTAATGGGCATGCAGCGTCTTGACGGCCGGCAAGTTTGAGGCCGACTTCTCGACCGCTTCGTCACGCGCCGGCAACAGAATCAGCGCGCTGGACAGCACTTGCAGGTTATCGAGGATGCTCGCCATCTCTTTGGTCTTCGGGGCATCCAGGCGCAGGTCATCCAGCACCACGATCTGACCCTCGGCGGCCTTGGCCGAAAGGGCCGAGCGCAGCGCCAGCCGGCGCATCTTGCGCGGCATCTTCTGCTCATAGCTGCGCGGATGCGGGCCGAAGACGACGCCGCCATGCCGCCAGTGCGGGGCGCGGATGGAGCCTTGCCGGGCGTGGCCGGTGCCTTTCTGCTTCCAGATCTTCTTGCCGCCGCCGGAGACTTCGCCGCGGCGCTTGGTGTCCGCCGTCCCCAGCCGGCCATTCGCCAACTGGCGCAGATAGGCCTGGTGCATGACAGCCGTGTTATTCGCATCTATCGTCAGGCCAAACACGTCGTCGCTCAGTTCAATCTCGCCGACGGTCTGCCCTTGCATGTTTCGGAGTGGAACTTGCATCGTCTCTTACTCCCACCAACTCTTAGCCTTGTTTGCGAGCCTGCTTGATGATCAACAGGCCTCCCTTGCCCCCAGGCACCGGCCCTTGTACCAGCAGCAGGTTGCGCTCAGGGTCAACCATGATGACCTTCAAGTTCGAGGCCGTGACGCGCGCGTTGCCCAGGCGGCCAGACATGCGCTGGCCTTTGAGCACGCGGCCCGGCGTCTTGCAGGCGCCGATAGAGCCGGGAGAACGCTGGCGATCCGATTGGCCATGGGTCTTGGGGCCGCCGCGGAAGTTGTGGCGTTTCATCGTGCCGGCGAAGCCTTTGCCCTTGCTCGTGCCGATGACATCCACACGCTCGCCTTCGGCGAAAATATCCGCGAGAATCTTTTGGCCCACTTCGAAGCTCTCGTCCTGGCTCACGCGCAGCTCGCGCAGGTGGCGCAGCGGAGGCAGAGCAGGCAGGTTCTTGCGGCGCAGATGGCCCAGGCGCGGGCGGTTGAGCTTGCGCGCCGGCAACTCTTCAAAGCCGAGTTGCACCGCCGAATAGCCATCGCGCGCCGGAGTCTTGCGTTGCGCTACATAGCAAGGCCCCGCTTCGATGACAGTGACCGCGGTGATGCGACCTTTCTGGTCGAACACCTGGGTCATGCCGACTTTTTTACCCAGAATACCTTTCATCTTCGTTGCTTTGGGAGGAAAGACTGTCGGCTGCTCGCCGCATCATCTTGCCCCTCCCCCTCCTTCGTCTGATCATCTCATCCAGGCGCATTGCGCCGGATTCATGCCAATAGTTGCGCTGCGATCACGATGACCGGGGTGCGAAGGTCGCGCCCGCCGGCTAGAGCTTGATCTCAATGTCCACGCCGGCCGGCAAATTGAGGCGCATGAGCGTATCAATTGTCTTCGAGCCAGGATCTATCACATCAATCAAGCGCTTGTGCGTGCGAATCTCGAACTGCTCGCGCGAATCCTTATCAATGAACGTCGAGCGGTTCACCGTGAACTTCTCGATCTTGGTCGGCAAGGGCACTGGGCCAACTACCGCCGCGCCCGTGCGCTCGGCAGCTTCTACGATCTGCTGCACCGACTGATCCAGCACGCGATGGTCATACGCCTTCAACCGAATTCGGATCTTCTGCTTCGCCATGCTTGCTAATAGAGAGGCTGCCGCGCCGGCCGATGCCTCCGCCCCCCCTTTCTCAGTCCAGGACTTTGGTGATGACGCCAGAGCCGACGGTGCGGCCGCCTTCGCGAATGGCGAAGCGCGAACCAGCTTCCACGGCTACCGGCGTGATGAGCTTCACGGTCATCTTCACGTTGTCGCCTGGCATCACCATTTCCATGCCCGCCGGCAACCCGATCTCGCCCGTCACATCCAGCGTGTGAATGTAGAACTGCGGCCGGTACCCAGGGAAGAATGGCGTGTGCCGCCCTCCCTCTTCCTTCCGCAACACGTACACTTCTCCCTCAAAATCGGTGTGCGGCTTGATGCTCCCCGGCTTCGCCAACACTTGCCCGCGCTCGATGTCCGTCCGCTCGATGCCGCGCAGCAGAATGCCCACGTTGTCGCCAGCCATCCCTTCATCCAGCGTCTTGCGGAACATTTCCACGCCCGTCACCACCGACTTGCGCGTCTCCTTCAAGCCGATGATCTCGATTTCTTCCATCGTCCGCACCACGCCGCGCTCGATGCGTCCCGTCGCCACCGTGCCGCGCCCCTTGATGCTGAACACGTCTTCCACCGGCATCATGAACGGCTTATCCACCACGCGCGCCGGCGTCGGGATGTACTCGTCCACGGCCTTCATCAGCTCCAAGATGCACTTGTACTCCGGCGCCTTGTAGTCCTTCGAGTCGCTCGCCAGCGCCTTCAACGCACTGCCCCGGATGATCGGAATCTCATCCCCAGGGAAGTGCTGGTTCGTCAGCAGCTCGCGCAGCTCCAACTCTACCAGCTCCAGCAGCTCTTCGTCTTCCATCAAGTCTACTTTGTTCAGGAAGACTACCATCGCCGGCACTTCCACCTGCCGCGCCAGCAACACGTGCTCACGCGTCTGCGGCATCGGCCCGTCGGGCGCCGCCACCACCAGGATGGCCCCGTCCATCTGCGCCGCACCCGTGATCATGTTCTTGATATAGTCGGCGTGCCCAGGGCAGTCCACATGGGCATAGTGCCGCTTCTCGGTCTCGTATTCAACGTGCGCAATGGCGATCGTGATGCCACGCGCCTTCTCTTCCGGCGCATTGTCAATCGAGTCGAACGCCCGGAACTGCGCCTTGCCCTGCATCGCCAATACTTTCGTGATCGCGGCCGTCAACGTGGTCTTGCCATGATCAATGTGACCAATCGTCCCCACGTTCACGTGCGGCTTCGTGCGCGCAAACTTTTCCTTCCCCATCTCGCAACGAACCTCCTGAAAGACTCATGGCGTCACTGCCGGCGAAGCCGGCGCGACAACTGACCAGCAGATGGAGCCCAAGAAGGGATTTGAACCCTTGACCTACGCCTTACCAAGGCGTTGCTCTTCCGACTGAGCTACTTGGGCAAGAGGCCAGCCCCGACGGGGGGCTGGCCATCAAGTATGAGGTGGGCAGGGGAGGGATCGAACCTCCGAAGGCTGAGCCATCTGATTTACAGTCAGACCCCGTTGGCCGCTAGGGTACCTGCCCATGTTCTATGACGCAG
>CAIQJD010000471.1 GCA_903872005.1 uncultured bacterium
CCGGTAGCCGTGGAAGCTGGTTCGCGCTTCGCCATTCGCGAAGGCGGCCGCACCGTCGGCTCTGGCGTCATCACCAAAGTCCTGGACTGAGATGGGAAGGTAGCTAGACATGGCTAAGAAAGCCGTTCGCATGCCGGTGACACTGGCTTGCACCGAGTGCAAAGAACGCAACTACATCACCGAGAAGAATCGGCGCAATGATCAAGGGCGCATGGAAATCAAGAAGTTCTGCGCCCGCTGCCGCAGCCACACGCTGCATCGCGAAACTCGCTAATCGCACCAGGGCGGGGTTCGTCCCCGCCCATCCAGGGCAGTAGCTCAATTGGCAGAGCGGTGGTCTCCAAAACCACAGGTTGCGGGTTCAATTCCTGCCTGCCCTGCCTGGATCATCGAGGCGATTACGCCTTAAATGAGGAGTCCTTTGGTAAGGGGTCTGGCTGGCACGAGGCCCCTTATCTGTGTCGAAGAATAGCCATACGCGCCTGGAAGAGGAAAACAGAGTGACTGAATCGGCCACTTCCAAAATCAAGAACCTGAAGATCATCAGCGGAATCACGACATACTTCCGGCAGACGCGGGCCGAGTTGCGTAAGGTGACATGGCTCTCGCGCAAGGAAACGCTGCGCCTCACCGGCATTGTGCTGGCGGTGACGCTGGGCATGGCCGCGTTCCTGGGGCTGGTGGACTACCTTTTGAGCCTCCTGTTCGGGCTATTCCTATAGTCGGGACCAAGTAGCAGCGGAGAAGTTGGGGCGTCTGGATGAAAGAGCGCGAACCGCGGACAGCAAACATGGGTATGGACGAAGATCTGGTCGAGCTGTTGAACGAGGATGAGGACAAGCCGGCCGCCTCTCGGCGCGGCCGCAAGTCTAAGAAAGCCTCAGAGCCAGAAGCGCCGATCGCAGCCGAGCCAGAAGTCGTTGAGCCGGCCGATGACCGCCGCTGGTATGTCGTCCACAGCTATTCCGGCTACGAGAATAAAGTCAAGAAGAACCTGGAACAGCGCATCGAATCCATGGAGATGCAGCACCAGATCTTCCGTGTCGTTGTCCCCACCGTGGATGAGATTGAATTGCGCGACGGGCAGAGACGCACCGTCTCGCGACGGGTTTTCCCCGGCTACATCCTCGTGCAGATGATCATGACCGACGATTCGTGGTACGTCGTGCGGAATACCCCCGGCGTCACCGGCTTTGTCGGCATGGGCAACCGCCCCACGCCGCTCAGCCAAGAAGAAGTGGACAAGATCCTCAAGCGCATTGAAACGGATCAGCCGCGCGTGCGCGTTACCTTCAAGGCAGGACAGAAAGTGCGTATCATCGAAGGCCCCTTCGCCGATTTCGTCGGCGCGGTGGACGATGTCTTCGATGAGAAGTGCAAGGTCAAAGTGCTGGTATCATTCTTCGGTCGGGAAACCCCGGTGGAGCTGGATTTCTTACAGGTAGAAAAGGTTTAGTAAAGATGGCAAAGAAGATCAAGGCAATCGTCACGCTTCAGCTTCCTGGCGGCAAGGCCAATCCTGCGCCGCCGGTCGGCCCGGCTTTGGGCCAGCATGGCGTGAATATCATGGCGTTCTGCAAAGAGTATAATGCCCGCACGGCGGCCGAAGTCGGCAACATCGTGCCGGTGCAGATCACGATTTACCAGGACAACTCGTTCACCTTCATCTTGAAGACCGCGCCGGCCGCGGACCTTCTGCGTAAGGCCGCCGGCGTGCCCAAAGGCTCCGGCATCCCCAATCGCCAGAAGGTCGGCCAGGTCACGCGCGCCCAGGTGCGCCAGATCGCCGAAAGCAAGATGCGCGACCTGAACGCGGTGGATGTCGAAGGCGCCATGCACATGATTGAAGGCACGGCCCGCAGCATGGGCATCACCGTCGTAGACTGATCGGCTCACGTGAGCGCCGGCAAGCCAGCGCGCGCCGGCCGGCGTGGGAGGGGCCTCGCCCCGCTAACACCACCAGGAGAGTTCTGCTATGGCAAAGCACGGAAAGAAGTTCGAAGCCGCATCCAAACTGATCGAGCACGGCAAGTACTACACGCCGCGCGAAGCGTTCCCCATCCTCAAGCAGGCCGCCCACGCCAAGTTCGATGAAACCGTGGACGTCCACATGCGCCTGGGCGTTGACCCGCGCCATGCTGACCAGCAAGTGCGCGGCGTGGTTGTTTTGCCCAGCGGCACCGGCAAGAAGATCCGCATCCTCGTCTTCGCCGAAGGCGAGGCCGCGCGCATCGCCCAAGAAGCCGGCGCCGATATCGTCGGCATGGACGACATCATCGCCAAGATTCAGCAAGAGACCTGGCTGGAATTCGACGTGGCCGTGGCCGTGCAGCAGGTGATGGGTCGCGTCTCACGCCTGGGCCGCATCCTCGGCTCGCGCGGCTTGATGCCTAACCCGAAAGCCGGCACCCTCGTCCAGCAGCCCACCGACATTCCGCGCGTCTTGAATGAGTTGCGCCAGGGCCGCGTAGAGTTCAAGGTGGACAAGACGTCCAACCTGCACGTGCCCATCGGCAAGATCAGCTTCACGCCCGAGCAATTGCTGGTCAACTTCGCGGCCCTGACCGACGCGGTCAACCGCGCCAAGCCGGCCAGCCTGAAGGGCCAATACATTCGGCGCATCGCCGTCACCACGACCATGGGGCCGGGCATCTGGATTGACGCGATGCAGGCGACCAACATGAAGTTGGATCAGGAGTAGGCGACTGACGCAAGCCGGCCAATCGCATACGCACTGCGATCTGCCGTTGACCGCGGGCGCCCAGGCTTAAACATGCTGGCCCGCCGAGGTGGAGGAAGCGTGAGACCGCAACAGGGTTTTCCCGCGCGCCTTCACTTGGCTCAGCCGATGTGAAGGCGTTTTTCATTGTCAACGCGATCATCTCTGTGGAAAGGAGGTACTCTCA
>CAIQJD010000472.1 GCA_903872005.1 uncultured bacterium
GGCATGTACGATGCGCCGACCGGCGCGCGGCTGCCGGCGACCGATGCGGCCGGCCGGCCGGCCGCCGATAACAGCGTGACACTGGCGACGCTGCGCCTCGCGCCACAAGAATAGCGGCATTTCGCCCGGCGTTCTCTATGGATTGCGAAGGCTTGCCTTCGCCCCGAAGAGACCAACAGGGCAATCCGCTTTTCATAGCCGGTCTCAATCGGGTATAATGAGCGCCATGATCTACTTCGACAACGCGTCCACGTCGTGGCCCAAGCCGGCCGGCGTTGGCGCGGCCATGCAAGCCTATCTCAGCGACATCGGGGCCAGCCCCGGCCGCGCCAGCCATCGCCAGGGGTTGGAAGCCGGCCGGCTGGTCTACGCGGCGCGTGAAGCGTTGGCCCAACTGGTCGGCATGGACGATCCGCTGCGGGTCATCTTCTGCAAGAACGCCACCGAGGCGCTCAATCTGGCGCTGTGCGGCCTGTTGCGCGCCGGCGATCACGTCGTGACCAGCAGCATGGAGCACAATGCCATGATGCGCCCGCTGCGCGAGCTGGAGCGCCAGGGCGTGGCCTTGACCGTCGTCCCCTGTTCGCCGGCCGGCGAGCTGGAGCCGGCCGACCTGGAAGCGGCCGTGCGCCCGACGACGCGCCTGATCGCCCTGAACCACGCCTCCAATGTGGCGGGGACGCGGCTCCCGCTGCGCGCCGCCGGCGCGATTGCCCGCCGGCATGGCCTGCTTCTGCTGGCCGATACGGCGCAGACGGCCGGCGCCTGCCCGCTGGATATGGCCGGCGACCAGATTGACCTGCTGGCTTTCGCCGGCCACAAGGCGCTCCTCGGCCCGCAAGGGGTCGGCGGCCTGGTCATCGGCGCGCGCGTCCCGCTGGCAGAGTTTCGCCCGTTATTGCGCGGCGGCACCGGCAGCGCCTCGGAGCGCGAAGAGCAGCCGGAGTTCTTGCCGGACAAGTTCGAGGCCGGCACACTCAACGCCGTAGGGCTGGCCGGCTTCGCGGCCGGCGTCGGCTTCATCCTGCAAACCGGCATCGAGACGCTGCGCCGGCATGAAGAAGACCTGACGCGCCAGTTGCTCGCCGGCCTGCGCGCCATCGGGGGCGTGACGGTCTACGGGCCGGGCCGCGCCGAGGCGCAGACGGCGACGGTCGCTTTCAACATCGCCGGCCTCTCGCCGGCCGATGTGGGCCTGGCGCTGGATGAGGAGTTCGGCGTACTCTGCCGCATTGGCCTGCACTGCGCGCCGGCGGCGCATCGCACCCTGGGGACGTTCCCGCGCGGCGCGGTGCGCTTCGGGTTGGGCTACTTCAACACGGCCGGCGAAGTCGCCGCCGCGCTGGAGGCTGTCGCGGCCCTGGCGCGCCGGGGCAGACCTCTCCCCTGACCCCCAACCCCTCCCCGCACACGGAGAGGGGAGAGGGACAGGGGTGAGAGGAGTGGTATTCCTACGGAGGTACCTACCATGTCCGACACGCTCGATTGCCGCGGGCTGGCCTGTCCGCAACCGGTCATCAAGACCAAAGCGGCCATGTCCGCCGGCGCGGCCGCAATCACCACCCTGGTGGACAATGAGGTCGCCGCCAGCAACGTGACGCGCATGGCGCAAAAGGCCGGCTGGGCCGCCCGCCAGGAGCGCCAGGCCGACGGGACGCTTGCCGTGCGCCTGAGCCGGCCGGCCGGCGCGCCGGCCGCCGCGCCGACGCCAGCCGAGAGCGCCGGCCCCATCGTCGTCCTGGTCAAATCCCAATTCCTGGGCAGCGGCGACGACGAGCTGGGCGCGGTGCTGATGCGCGGCTTCTTCCACGCCATGCTGGAGCTGGACGCCCCGCCGACCTATGTCATCTTCCTCAACAGCGGCGTGAGACTGACCGTCGCCGGCTCGCCGGTGCTGGACGACCTGCGCGAGCTGGCCCGGCGCGGCGTCGAAATCTGGTCGTGCGGGACCTGCCTCAACTTCTTCAAGCTGACCGAAGAGTTGGCGGTGGGCAGCATCTCCAATATGTACTCGATCCTGGAGACGTTGATGTCGGCCGGCCGGCTGGTGACGCCGTGAACGCGCCGGCCGACTATGGCTGCGCCGTCTTCGAGGCGACCCAAAGCGCCATCCGCGCCGAAAAGGCGCTCAAAGCGGCCGGCTTCTTCATCAAGTTGATCCCGACGCCGCGCGAACTGAGCGCGGACTGCGGGGTATGTATCCGTTTTGCCTGGGCGCAACGCGAGGCGATCATGGGCTGCCTGGAAACGGCCGGCGTGGCCGTCGCCAGCGTGAGTCGCCTCCCCGACGCGCCCCCAAGGAGCTGAGATGGTGGAATGCAACGTGCGGCCGCCGCGCGGCGGCAAAGACCTGCGCCTGACGGAGCTGGCTTCCTGCGCCGGCTGAGCGTCTAAAATGGGTCCGGCGGACCTGACGCAGATACTACGTCCCGTGAAAGAGACCTTCGCCGGTGTGGATGCGCCGGCGCTCCTGGTCGGGCTGGGGCGCGCCGATGATGCGGCGGTCTATCAGCTCGATTCCGAGCGCGCCCTGATTCAGACGGTGGACTTCTTCCCGCCGGTGGTGGATGATCCCTACACCTACGGGGCCATCGCCGCGGCCAACGCCCTGAGCGACATCTATGCCATGGGCGGCGAAGCCATCTTCGCCCTGAACATCGCGGCCTTCCCCAAGTGGCTGGATCGGGCGATCATCGGCGAAATCATGCGCGGCGGGGCCGAGAAGGTGCGCGAAGCCGGCGCGGTGGTGGCCGGCGGCCATACCATTGACGACGAAGAGCCGAAGTTCGGCCTGTGCGTCGCCGGCATCGTCCACCCACAGCGCATCCTGACAAAGGGAGGAGCGCGCCCCGGCGACGCCCTGGTGTTGACCAAGCCGCTGGGCGTCGGCCTCATCACCACCGTGCTGAAAGCCGGCGTGGCCGAGCCGGCCCACGTGGCCGGCGCAGTCGCCAGCATGTTGCGCCTGAATCGCGCCGCCGCCCAGGCGGCCCAGGCCGTCGGCGCGCATGCCGCCACCGACATCACCGGCTTCTCGCTCCTGGGCCATGCCCAGGAGATGGCCGAGTTGGCCGGGGCGCGGCTGCGCTTCCGCTATTCCGACATCCCCGTGCTAGACGGGGCGCGCCGCTACGCCGAGGAGTGGCTCTTTCCGGGCGGCTCCAACCTCAATCAGGAGTATTTCGGCGCGCAGGTGCGCTTCGCGGCCGGCATCTCCGAAGAAGAGCAATTGCTCCTCTTCTCGCCAGAGACCTCTGGCGGGCTGCTGCTGGCCGTCGCGCCGGCCCGCCTGGAGGCGCTGCTGGCCGAGTGCGCGCGCCGCCAACAGCCGGCCTGGGCCATCGGCGAGGTCATCGCCGGCGCCGGCGTGGCCGTGGAATGAGCCGGCGCCCGCCGCGTTTTGACAATTCGGGCCGGCTATACTATACTCTGCCCCAATCGAAGGGTCGACAGGCTATTGAGGAGCAGGAACGCATGCAGACCCGGCGCGACGCCGCTCATCTGACCGCCCAGCAACGCAAGGCCACCCGCCTGGCGCAGCCGGCCGGCGCGTCTCCCCGCTCCTACTCCTATTATTATTACTATTTTGCGTGGCGCAGCTTCACGCCGGCTGAGGGCTAAACGAATCCTTCAGCATGACCGCAGGGGGAACAGGCGTGGAGCAAACAGGCTCCACGCTTTTTTGTTTACTACGCATCATCGGAGGTGTACGCATGACCATCTGCTGCCGCGGCCTGCGCGGCGCGACGACGGTCGAGCGCAACGATGCGCCGGCGATCCTGGAGGCGACCCGCGAGCTGCTCCTGGCCCTCATCGAGGCCAATGACCTGCGCCCGGAGGATGTCGCCAGCGCCATCTTCACCCTCACGGCGGACCTGGACGCGGCCCACCCGGCCCGCGCCGCCCGCGAGCTGGGCTGGACCGAGCCGGCGCTGATGTGCGCCGTAGAAATCCCCGTGCCCCACAGCCTGCCCCGCTGCATCCGCGTCCTGATCCACTGGAACACCGAGCGTCCCCAAAGCGCCATGCGCCACATCTATCTGCGCGAGGCCCGCAGCCTGCGCCCCGATTTGACAGGAGGAAAAGCATGACCCACAGCGTCGCCTTTCAGGGTGAGCATGGCGCTTATTCTGAAGAAGCCATCTATCAGCACTTCGGCCGGCAGACCGAGACCTTGCCGTGCCACACCTTTGAGGATATGTTCAAGGCGGTGGAAGCCGGCAAGGCGACCTACGCCATGGCTCCGATTGAGAATTCCACCGCCGGCTCCATCAATCAGACCTACGACCTGCTCCTGGACTACGACCTGACGATCTGGGGCGAGGCGATCTTGCGCGTGCGCCACTGCCTGCTGGCGAATCCCGGCGTGACCTTGAGCCAGGTGAAGAAGGTCATCTCGCACCCGCAGGGATTGGCGCAATGCGAGCGCTACCTGGTCGAGCATGGCTTCGAGCCGGTGACCTTCTACGATACGGCCGGCAGCGCCCGCGAACTGGGCGCCCATCCGCAGCCTGACACGGCCTCCATCGCCAGCCGGCTCGCCGGCGAGCTGTACGGCCTGGAGCCGCTCGACGCGGACATCCAGGATATTCAGTTCAACTACACCCGCTTCTTCATCATCAGCGCCCAGGAGGCGCCGCGCGCCGCGAACTGCAAGACCTCGGTGGTCTTCGCCACGCGCCACGTGCCCCGCTCGCTCTACCACTGCCTGGGCGAATTCGCCGAACGCGACATCAACCTGTGCAAGATTGAATCGCGGCCGCGCCGCAACAAGCCCTGGCACTACCTCTTCTATCTGGATTTTGAGGGCCACTGGCAAGACCCGGCCTGCGAGAAAGCGTTGATGGGCCTGTTGCGTAAGGCTACCTTCGTCAAAGTGTTGGGATCCTATCCGGCCGCGCTGCGGCCGGCCGAAATGGAGCCAGAGGAGAGCGCGCCATGATCGTCATTATGAAACGCGATGCGACGACCGCCGATGTCGAAGCCGTCGTCCGTCGCGTCCAGGAATTGGGCTTCCGCACGAACCTGTCGGCCGGCGAAGAGCGCACCATCATCGGCATCATCGGCGACCGGCGCAACCTGCAAACGCACTACATCGAGCGCCTCAACGGCGTCGAGCGCACTGTGCCGATCTTGCACCCGTTCAAGATCGCCAGTCGCGACTTCGTGCCCCAGTCCACAGTCATCACCGTCGGGGGCGTCGCCATCGGCGGGCCGGAGATCGTGGTGATGGCCGGCCCCTGCGCCGTGGAGTCGCGGGCGCAACTGCTGGAAACGGCCCAGGCGGTCAAAGCGGCCGGCGCGCGCATCCTGCGCGCCGGCGCCTTCAAGCCGCGCACCTCGCCTTACTCCTTCCAGGGCCTGGGCATCGAGGGCCTGGAGCTGCTGGCCGAGGCGCGCGCCGTCACCGGCATGCCCTTCACCACCGAAGTCGTCTCGCCGGCCGATGTGGAGCTGGTGGCCCGCTACGCCGACATCTTGCAGGTCGGGGCGCGCAACTCGCAGAACTTCGCCCTGCTGCAAGAGGTCGGCCAATCCAACAAGCCGGTGCTGCTCAAGCGCGGCATGATGTCCACCATGGAAGAGTGCCTCATGTCGGCCGAGTATATCCTCTCCGGCGGCAATCGCCAGGTGATGCTGTGCGAGCGCGGCATCCGCACCTTCGAGACCTACACCCGCAATACGGTGGACATCAACGCCGTGCCGCTGCTCAAGCAGCTCTCGCACCTGCCGGTGCTGGTGGATCCCAGCCACGGCACCGGCCGCTGGGAACTGGTGCCGGCCATCTCCAAAGCGGCCATCGCCGCCGGCGCGGATGGCGTGGTCATCGAAGTTCACCCGCGCCCCGAAGAGGCCCTCTCCGACGGCAACCAATCGCTCAAGCCGGCGCGCTTCGCCACGCTGATGGGCGAGCTGCGCCGCGTGGCCCTGGCCGTGGATCGCGCCGCCAGTTGGGACAATGGCCTATGAGCGAGCCGGACTTTGCCGGCGCGCCGGCGTTGCGCCAGGCCGGCGTCACCATCGTGGGGCTGGGCCTGATGGGCGGCTCCCTGGCCGCCGCGCTCAAGACGCGGGGCGCCTGCCGGCGCGTCGTCGGCGTGGCCCGGCGGCGCGCCACGCTGGATGAGGCCCTGGGGCGCGGCTGGCTGGACGCCGGCTATACGGAAATAGCCGCCGGCGTCGCCGAGGCCGATCTGGTCATCCTGGCGACGCCGCCGCGCGCCATTCTGGCGCAGATGGCCGCTCTGGCGGCGCATCTGCCGGCCGGCTGCGTCCTGCTCGACCTGGGCAGCGCCAAGACCGCCATCGCCGGCGCGATGGAGCGGCTGCCGGCCGGCATCCATCCCCTGGGCGGCCATCCCATGTGCGGCAAAGAACAGGCCGGCCTGGCCGCCGCCGATCCGCAGCTCTTCGTCGGCCGGCCCTTCGTCCTGACGCCATTGGCGCGCACCCCGCCGGCGGCCCTGGCCCTGGGCCAGGCCCTGGCCGAAGCCATCGGGGCGCGCCCCATGATCCTCGACGCCGCGTCCCACGACCGCATGGTGGCCTGGATCAGCCATCTGCCGCATCTGGCGGCGCTGGCGCTGGTGCGGGCGGCCATGGCCGGCGCGACGCGCGATCCGGGCCTGTGGGCGCTGGCCGCCTCGGGCTTCCGCGATACGACGCGCCTGGCCGGCAGCGATCTGACCATGATCCTCGATATGTTCACGCTCAACCGCGAGCCGCTTTTGGCGGCGGCGCGCCAGATGCAGACCGAAATGGCGCAGATGTGCGCTCTGCTGGAAGAGGGCGACGAGCCGGCTTTGCGCCGGCTGCTGGCCGAAGCCATCACGCAACGTCGGGAGGTGTTCGCATGACTATCATCACCGTGCAGGGCGGCCGGCCGCTACGCGGCGCGGTCGGCGTGCCGGGCGATAAATCCATCACGCACCGGGCGCTCCTGTTGGGCGGTCTGGCCCAGGGCGCTTCGCAGGTGCGCGGCGCGCTGCTGGAAGGCGACTGCCGCGCCACCCTGGGCTGCCTGCGCGCCCTGGGGATTCAGATCGCCGGCGTGGCGCGCGCCGAGCAAGACCCCGCCGCGCCCATCGTCCTCGCCGGGCGCGGCTTGCGCGGCCTGGGCGCGCCGGCCGGCCCCCTCGATTGCGTCCGTTCCGGCACCACCATGCGCCTGTTGGCCGGCGTCATGGCCGGCCAGAGCTTCGATTCGGTCCTGGACGCCCACCCGCAACTGGCGGCGCGGCCCATGCGCCGCGTCACCGAGCCGCTGCGCCGCATGGGCGCGCAGATTGAAGACGCCGACGGCCGCGCGCCCCTGCGGATCGCCGGCCGGCCGCTGCGCGGCATGACCTATGCCACGCCCATGGCCTCGGCCCAGGTGAAGTCGGCCATCCTGCTGGCCGGCCTCTACGCCGAAGGCGATACGACGGTGCAGGAGCCGGCGCCCTCACGCGATCACACCGAGCGCATGTTGCGCGCCATGGGCGCAGACCTGCGGCCGGCCGGCGTCGTCGTCAGCCTGACCCCCGGCCGGTCGCTGGCCCCCCTGGACATCCTCGTCCCCGGCGACATCTCCTCGGCGGCCTTCCTGCTGGCCGCCGGCGTCCTGACCCCCGGCTCCGATCTCATCATCCGCAACGTGGGCGTCAACCCGACCCGCACCGGCGCGCTGGATGTGCTGCGCCAAATGGGCGCGGATGTGACGGTGCTGGACGAGCGCCAGGCCGGCGGCGAGCCGGTGGGCGACCTGCGCGCCCGCAGCAGCGACCTGCGCGGCGTCGAGATCGCCGGCGCGCTGATCCCGCGCCTGATTGACGAGCTGCCGATTCTGGCCGTCGTTGCCACACAGGCGCACGGGACGACCACGATCCGCGACGCCGCCGAGCTGCGGGTCAAAGAGACCGACCGCATCGAGGGGATCGCCGAGCCGCTGCGCCGGCTGGGGGCGCGCATCGAGACGTTGCCCGACGGCATGATCATCGAAGGGCCGACGCCGCTGCGCGGGACGGCGGTTTCGGGGCAGGACGATCATCGCCTGGCGATGGCGCTGTTGATCGCCGGCCTCTTCGCCAGCGGCGCGACGCCGGTCGCCGGGGCCGGCTTCATCGCCGACTCCTACCCCGGCTTCATCGAGACGCTGCGCCAATTGGGGGCGAGCCTATGACGCCGACGGGCTTCCCGCGCCTGGCCGGCGTGATGGGCTGGCCGATCTCCCATTCCCTCTCGCCGGCGATGCACAACGCCGCCTATGCCGCGCGGGGCCTCAACTGGCACTACGCGCTCTTGCCGGTCGCGCCGGCGCGTCTGGGCGACGCGGCGCGCGGCCTGGCGGCCCTGGGCTTCGCCGGCTGCAATGTGACGATCCCGCACAAAGAGGCGATCCTGCCGTTCCTGGCGCGCCTGACGCCGGCGGCGACGGCCATCGGCGCGGTCAATACCGTTGTCGTCGAAGCGGACGGGAGCTTGAGCGGCCACAATACCGACGTTTATGGCTTCCTACGCACGCTGGACGAGGCCGGCGTGACCCTGGCCGAGCGCGCCGCGCTGGTCCTGGGCGCCGGCGGCTCGGCGCGCGCCGTCGTCTACGGCCTGTTGACGCGCGGGGCGCGCGTGCAGCTCCTGGCGCGCACGCCGGCGCGCGCCAGCGCCCTGGCGACGGACATGGCCGCGCATGTCCCCGGCGCGCAGATGGATGTCCTGACCCACGCGCCGGCGCGCGCCGACCTTCTCATCAACTGCACGCCGGTGGGGATGTGGCCGGACGTCGAAGCATCGTCCCGGCC
>CAIQJD010000473.1 GCA_903872005.1 uncultured bacterium
GGAAGAGCCGGCCGCCGCTGAGGAAATAGGGCCAGCTCAGCATGTCGGTCTCTTTGTCGTACAGGGCCACGAAGCAGTCCTGGCCGTGGAAGATCTCGCGCGCCTTCTCGCCCACCAGCTCCAGGATGGCCTGCACGTCGAGCTTGCTCGCCAGGCCCTGGCTGGCGCTGTTGATGATGGCAAGCTCGCTGGCGCGCTGCTCGCTCTCGCCCAGCAGACGCCTGGTCTCTACGAAGAGGCGGGCATTTTCCAGGGCGACGCCCATGTTGAGCGAGAGGGTGGTCAACAGGCGCAGGTCGGACTCGCCGAAGGCATCCTCGCGGTCTATGTTCTGCAGGGCGACGACGGCGATGGCCTCGCCGCCGGCAATGAGCGGCACGCCCAGGTACGACTTCGGCGAATCGCCGGCGACGACCTGGCTGCCCAGCTCGGCGGCGCGCGCGTCTAGGTCACGCCCGATCAGGAGCGGCTGGTGCGTCTTGAGGATGTGGCCGGAGAAGCCGGCCGGCCGGCGCGGCGCAATCTCCTGCCGCTCGCCCTTTTCGATGGCGTAGCGCCACTGTACGAGGTCGGCGGCCCGATCATAGGTCAGGATGCTCACCACCTGCGCGTCGAAGACCTGGCGCAGCTCTTCGCCCATCAGATCGTAGATGCCTTGCGGGTCGAGCTGCGCGGCCAACTTCTGCCCCACGCGGCTGATGACGGCCAGCTCGGCGTTGCGTTGCTCCGTCTCTCGGAGCAGGCGTTGCGTTTCCTCGCGTTCTCCAATGCCGTGCCCAGCGAAGCAGCGATGGTAGTGAGCAGGCGCAGCTCGGTGGGGCCGATGGCATTCTCGCGTTCGTAGTTCTCGATTTGCAGCGTGCCCAATACCCGATCGCTGCTGATGATGGGGACGAAAGCGCCCGATTTGGAGGCGTCCGTGCCGGGAATCACGCCGCTGATGGCGTCCCCCTCTTCCATCGTGCGCCAGACCACTGGGCGGCGCGTGCGACTCAATGTTTCAAAAGCGCCGCCCGGTCGCGGCGGCCCCGGCGGGATTCGTAGCCGCTTGCCATGTTCAATGAGATACAGGGCATGAATCAGATCTGTCTTCTCATCATGCCAACCGATGCCCAGGTCGGGTGCGTCGAGGACTTCTGACAGCTTGTCGCCCACCAGATCCACGATGCCCTGGAAGTCGAGCTTGGAAGCCAACCCCTGCTGAATCTTGTTGATGATCGCCAGCTCGTTGTTGCGTTGCTCCGTCTCATTTAACAAGCGCTGTGTCTCTTCGAAGAGGCGGGCATTTTCCAGGGCCACGCTCATGCTGTTCGCCAGGGTTTGCAGCAGGCGCTCGTCGGACTCGCCGAAGGCGTCTTCTTTTTCGTAGTCGCTGAACGTGACGACGCCCCAGACGCGCTCGCCGGCGATAATGGGAATGGACGCGTACGATTTGCCCAGCAGCGTCCCCGGCACCGCCAGGGAGCCGAATTCCACCATGCGCGCTTCCAGATCGCGGTTGATGATCAACGGCCGGCGGGTCTCGATCACGTACTTCGTCGTGCCCCGCACGGGGTGCGGATCCACGCTGATGCGCTCGCCCCGCTCGATGATATAGGGATAGTGAATCAGGTCGGTGGCCGGGTCGTAGAAGCGGATGCTGATGCTCTGCGACTGGAAGGCGACGCGCAGCTTTTCGCCCACCAGCTCGGGGATGGCGCGGATGTCCAGCTTGGAGGCCAGCCCTTCTTGCACGGCGTTGATGATTGCCAGCTCGCCGGCGCGCTGCTCGGTTTCGGCCAGGAGCCGGCGCGTCTCTCCAAAGAGCCGGGCATTTTCCAGGGCCACGCTCATGCTGCCGGCCAGGGTCATCAGCAGGCGCACGTCGGCCTCGCTGAAGGCATGTTCGTGGTCGAGGTTTTGCAGGCTGATGTAGCCATTGACCTGGCCGCCCATGATGAGGGGCACAGATACCAGGGATTTCGGATCGGTCGTCCCCTCGATGACCGTCAGCCCCAATTCTGCGCCGCGCCGCGCCATGTCCTCGTTGATGACTACCGGCTGGCGCGTGCGGATGAGATGCTTGGCGACGCCGCCCAACGGCCTTTCCGTATCATCGTGGAGGCGCTCGCCGTTCTCATACACATAACAGAGCTTGCCCACGCGCCGTTCCAGGTCATAGAGGCCGACGAGGACCACCTGCGCGTGGAAGGTCTGCTGAATGGCGTCGCCGACCAATTCGAAAATCGCCGGCATGTCGAGCTGTGTGGCGAGGCCCTGCTGCACGCTGTTGATGACCGCCAGCTCGCCGGCGCGCTGCTCGGTTTCGGCCAGGAGCCGGCGCGTCTCCTCGAAGAGCCGGGCATTCTCCAGCGCCACATTCATGCTGCCGGCCAGGGTCATCAGCAGGCGCACGTCGGCCTCGCTGAAGGCGTTCTCGCGGTCTAGGTCTTGCAGACTGATGCTGCCATTGACCTGGCCGCCCATGATGAGCGGCACATACA
>CAIQJD010000474.1 GCA_903872005.1 uncultured bacterium
AGAACGCCATCACCGCCGACTTCTTCCCCCTGAGTGTGGATTACGAAGAGCGTCTGTATGCCGCCGGCCGCATCCCGGGCAGCTTCTTCCGTCGCGAAGGCCGCCCCAGCGAGTCGGGCATCCTCGTCTGCCGGCTGGTTGATCGCTCCATCCGCCCGCTCTTCCCCAAAGAGTATCGCAACGAAGTGCAGGTCGTCCTGACCGCACTCTCTTCGGATCAAGAGAACCCGTTGGACGTGCTGGGCATCGTCGCCGCATCGGCGGCCCTGACCATCTCCAACGTGCCCTGGGCCGGCCCCATCGCTGCCGTGCGCGTCGCCCGCGTGGATGGCAAGTTTATCTTCAACCCAACCGTCGCCGAGATCGAAATGAGCGAGATGGACCTGCGCCTGGCCGGCTCGGAAGACGCCCTGTTGATGGTCGAAGCCGGCGCGCGCGAAGTCTCCGAAGACCTGATGCTGGAAGCCCTTGAGCAGGGCCATGCCGCCATGCAGGATACGATCCGCGTGCTGAACCAGATGCGCGCCGAACTGGGCAAAGAAAAGGTCGCCTATGCCACGCCCGAACCGGATCAGGCCCTGATCGGGAAGGTCACGGCCCTGGCCCAGGCCCCGCTGGCCAAGGCGCTCCAAGAGACCGACGACAAGCACGGCCGGCGCGAGGCGCTGGACGCGCTGATGGGCACGGTCAAAGCCCAACTGACGCAGGAATATGGCGCCAGCCTGGACCTCAAGACGGTCGAAGCGACCTTCGGCAAGCTCCTCAAGGCGGAAGTGCGTCGCGCCATCGTCGAAGACAAGCGCCGGCCGGATGGCCGCGCCCCCAAAGAGGTGCGGCCCCTCGCCAGCGAAGTCGGCCTGCTCCCTCGCACGCACGGCTCCGGCCTCTTCACGCGTGGCGAGACGCAAGCCCTGACCATCGCCACCCTGGGCACCGTCGGCGACGAGCAGCGTATGGACGGCCTGGGCATCGAAGACACCAAGCGCTACATTCACCACTACAACTTCCCGCCCTACTCCACCGGCGAAGTGAAGCGCCTTGGCTCGCCGGGCCGGCGTGAGATCGGCCACGGCGCACTGGCCGAGCGGGCATTGGTGCCGGTGCTGCCCTCGTCGGACGAATTCCCGTACACCATTCGCCTGGTCTCGGAAATCCTGTCCTCCAATGGCTCCAGCTCCATGGCGAGCGTGTGCGGCAGCACCCTGGCGCTGATGGATGCCGGCGTGCCAATCAAGGCGCCGGTGGCCGGCGTCGCCATGGGTCTCGTCACCGACGGCGGCCGCTACACCATCCTGACCGACATCCAGGGCCTGGAAGATCACGAAGGCGACATGGACTTCAAGGTCGCCGGCACGCGGACCGGCATCACCGCCCTGCAAATGGACATCAAGGTCAAGGGCCTGCAGGCCAACATCCTGGCCGAAGCATTGGCCCAGGCGCGCGAAGCCCGGCTGCACATCCTCGAACACCTGCAAACGACCATCGCCGCGCCGCGCGCCCAGATGTCGCCCTACGCCCCGCGCATCATCAAGATAAGCATTGACCCGGAGAAGATCGGCGCCCTGATTGGCCCCGGCGGCAAAATGATCCGCAAGATCCAGGAAGAAGCCGGCGTCAAGATTGACGTCGAAGACGACGGCTCCGTCTACATCGCCGCCGCCGACGGCGCGGCCAGCGACATCGCCCAGCGCATGATCGAAGCCTTGACGGAAGAAGCCCAACTGGGCAAAATCTACACCGGCAAGGTGGTCCGCACCACCGATTTCGGCGCCTTCGTCGAAATCCTGCCCGGCAAAGACGGCATGGTGCACATCTCGCAGTTGGCCGACTACCGCGCCCCATCGGTAGAAGATGTGGTGCACGTTGGCGACGAAGTGATGGTCATGATCGTGGACATTGACAACATCGGCAAGATCAAGCTCTCGCGGCGCGCCGTATTGGAAGGCTGGACCCTCGAAGAAGCGCGCGCCAACGACCCGGCGCTCTCTGGCGGTGGCCGCAGCCGCTCTGGCGGCGGGGATCGCGGGCGCTCTGGCGGCGGAGATCGCGGCGGAGATCGCCGCAGCGACGGCCCGAGCCGGCGCTACTAATCTATTGCATCATGCAGGCATGCGGCTATGGAAGAACTCAGGGAAGAACCCCTTACGCCCATGAACCCTATGCCGCCGGAAACGCCGGCGCCGGAACCCCCGGCGCCGGCGCGCCAACCCTCGGCGGCGCTACAAATGCTGCGCGACATCGCTGAAACGCTCCTGCCGGCAGCCATCATCGCCATCCTCATCAACCTGTTCCTGGCCCAGGCCACGCGCGTCTACGGCCAGAGCATGGAACCGAACCTGCACAGCGACGAGCGGCTGGTGGTGGAGAAACTCGGCTATCGCTTTCACGGCCCGCGCCGCGGCGACATCGTCGTCCTGAAGGTCCCCGAACGCTCCAGCGAGCTGCTCATCAAGCGCGTCATCGCGCTCCCCGGCGAGCGTATCGAAATCCGCGACGGGCACGTCTACATTGATGGCGCCCTGCTGGACGAGCCGTACCTCACCCAGATCACCGCCGGCATGATGCTGCCACAGGTTGTGCCGCCCCTGCGCGTATTTGTCATGGGCGACAACCGGGGAGCCAGCAACGATTCACGCTCCTTCGGCATGGTGCCATCGAGCAACATCGTCGGCCGCGCCTGGCTGCGTTACTGGCCCCCCTATGAAATCGGGGCGCTACACTGAGGCGCGAGGCATCGCTTCGGCCGAGACGAGGAACACCATGAATGAACTCGAACCTATAGAACCCCTTCCACCCACAGAGACCCCGCCGCCGGCGGCTCCGCCGCGCCGGCCAGGATGGGCTTTCGGCGCGCTGCGCGAGCTGCTGGAAACCTTGCTGCCGGCAGCCATCATCGCCATCCTGGTCAATCTCTTCCTGGCCCAATCCACCGTCGTCCTGGGCCAGAGCATGGAGACGAACCTCCACGAGAACCAACGCCTGATCACGGAAAAGGTCTCGTACTGGACCCATGGACCGCAACGCGGCGACGTCGTTGTCCTGTCGCCGCCGCCCAATTGCGGCGTCATCCCGCTCATCAAGCGGGTGGTCGCGCTCCCCGGCGAGCGCATCGAAATCCGCAACGGCTTCATCTACATTGACGGACAACTGCTGGATGAGCCATACATCACGGCGCGCGATCACTACGAGATGCCGGCGCAGGTCGTGCCGCCGATGAGCGTCTTCGTCATGGGCGACAATCGCGGGGCCAGCAATGACTCGCGCGCGTTCGGCCCCATCGCCGCGAAAACGATCCTCGGTCGGGCATGGATCTCGTACTGGCCCCTGAGTGAACTGAAAGTGATTCGGTGAGCGCGATGTCTGTCAGCGCAGAAGGTACGCCTCCGCCGGAAAAACCCAGACGTTGGGGCACGCTGACCAAACAAATAGCCGTCTTCGGCGGGATTGCCATTGCGGTCTGGGCCATCTTCCGGTTCAGCTCGGTGATCCCGCCGGTCATCATTGCCGTCATCCTGGCCTATCTCCTGACCCCGCTGGTCAATGGTCTGCGCCGGCTGACGCGTATGCCGCGCTGGATCGCCCTCATCATCGTCTACCTCGTGCTGTTGTTGGTCATCACCCTGACGCCGGCGCTGGTCATCCCCAATCTGGTCAGCCAGTTCTCTGCGCTCAACGTAGACCTCAACGCCGTCACCGAGACCCTGAAGAGCCTCTTCTCCCATTCGATTGACTTCTTCGGGCTGGTAGAGATCAACCCCAGCAACTACATTGACCAGTTTCGCGACCAGCTCCTCACCATGATCCCCAATATCGCCCAGCCGGTCGCCAGCAGCGCCCTGGGCATCGTGGTCAGCGTCACCAGCAGCCTGGTCTGGCTGATCTTCATCCTGGTCGTCTCTTTCTACCTGGTGAAAGACTCGACGGAAGTGGGCTACTACCTGCGCGGGCTGATCCCGTCCTCGCACCGGCGCGAATCGCTGCGCCTCCTCTCCGAAATCGGGGACGTGTGGAACGCCTTCTTCCGCGGCCAGATCATCCTCGGCGGCGTCATCGCCATCGTCGTCTGGATCGTCATGACCGTCCTGGGCGTCCGCAATGCGCCGATG
>CAIQJD010000475.1 GCA_903872005.1 uncultured bacterium
ACCTTCGGCATCAAGGGCGGCGCGGCCGGCGGCGGCTACTCGCAGGTCATCCCGATGGAAGACTTCAACCTGCATCTGACCGGCGACATCCATGCCGTCAGCATCTCCCACAACCTCCTCGCCGCGGCGATTGACTCGCGCATCATGCACGAGACCGTCACCAGCGACAAGGGCCTGGAGCGCAGCGGCATCCCGCGGCTGGACATTGACCCCTACTCGATCATCTGGAACCGCGTCGTAGACGTCTCGGACCGCTCCCTGCGGAATATCATCCTCGGTCTGGGCACGAAGGATGATGGCCGGCCGCGCCAGTCCGGCTTCGATATCAGCGTCGCCTCAGAAATCATGGCGATCCTGGCCCTCTCCAGCAACCTCAAGGACCTGCGCGCCCGCCTCGGCCGCATCATCATCGGCACCAGCAAGAAGGGCGACCCCATCACGTCCGAGATGCTCGGCGTCGCCGGCGCCATGACCGTCCTGATGAAGGACGCGTTGATGCCCAACCTCATGCAGACCCTGGAAGGCAGCCTGGCCTTCGTCCACGCCGGCCCCTTCGCCAACATCGCCCAGGGCAACAACTCCATCGTCGCCGACCGCATCGCCCTGAAGATGGCGACCGATGGCTACGTCGTCACCGAGTCCGGCTTCGGCGCCGACATGGGCATGGAAAAGTTCATGGACATCAAGTGCCGCATCAGCGGCCTGAAGCCCGACTGCGTCGTCATCGTCGCTTCGGTGCGCGCCCTGAAGATGCACGGCGGCGGCCCGACCGTCACACCGGGCAAGCCCCTCGACGCGGCCTACACCCAGGAGAACCTGGCGTTGCTGGCAAAGGGCATGCCCAACCTGACCCAACACATCGAAAATGCCAAGAAGTACGGCATCCCGGTGGTAGTGGCCGTCAACCGCTTCTTCACCGATACGGACGCTGAAATCGCGGCGGTGCGCGCCGCGGCCATCGAGGCCGGCGCGGAAGACTCCGTCGAAAGCAACGTCTGGCTCAAGGGCGGCGCCGGCGGCGCAGCTCTGGCCGAAGCCGTCGTCGCGGCCTGCAACAAGCCCAGCAACTTCAAGTTCCTCTACCCCGACGACATGCCGATCAAGCAGAAGATCGAAACCATCGCCCGCGAGATCTATCGCGCCGACGGCGTTGACTTCCTGCCGGCGGCCAATGACAAAGTCGAGCTGTACACCAAGATGGGCCTGGACAAGCTGCCCATGTGTATGGCGAAGACCCATCTCTCCTTCTCGCACGATCCCAAGCTCAAGGGCGCGCCGCGTGGCTATCGCCTGCCGATCCGCGACATTCGCGCGGCGGCCGGCGCGGGCTTCCTCTACCCGCTCTGCGGCGACATGCGCACCATGCCCGGCCTGCCTCTGCGGCCGGCCTTCGCGGACGTAGACCTGGATCTGGAAACTGGCAAGATCAAGGGTCTGTTCTGAGATCGTTAAGTAGCTAACGCAAAGCCCTCGGGAAGCCTTGTTAACCCCGAGGGCTTTGCGCTTTACGTCATCCCATCGGCCTGGCTGCCTCGGCCGGCAAACACGCCCCGGCGCCGCTTGCCGCAAGTCGAACCCGAGAGGAACGCGATGACTTCACAGCGCAACCAGGAAATCGGCGGCGTGATCGTCGCCATGGCGCTCATTGTCATTGGGTTAACGTTGATCTTCGCGCCGGCATTGGCCGGCATGAACATGATGAGCGGCGGCTATGCCCTGCGCTTCATCGGCATCTTCATCGCCCTGTGCGGACTTATTGTCCTCTGGTTCTATGGCCGGCGCTATGCCATCATGGCGCGTATCCTCGCCGGCCAGGACATCCTCGCCCACTGGCGCCACGCGCCGGCCGACGCCCAGGCAGACGCCGAGCGAGAATTCCGCCAGCGGTGGCAGCAGAACCGCTCCGTCTTCCTGGTCATGGCCGCCCTCTTCATCATCATTGGCCTGCCAGTCCTCATTATCCCTATCTTGCAAGACCCCGATGAGGTCGGCCTGATCATCCTGGGCATTTATCTGGGCATCATCCCGCTGCTCGGATTGGTCGCCTGGGGCGCGCCGCGGCTGGCCTATCGGCGCGCCCGGCGCGCCGCCGGCGACGAGGTCATCATCTCGGTCGAAGGCATCTACGTGCGCGGCGCGCTGGAAACCTGGCGCGAGCCGCTCTCCGATCTCGTCGGCGTGAGCATTGATCACCACGCCAGGCATCCGCAGCTCACGTTCGAAATCCGCAACCTCACCCGACTGGGCGTCGTCCACTATTCGACGCGCACCGTCGCCGCGCCGATCCCCGCGTCAGAGATGGCGGCTGCGGAAGACGTGGTACACTATTTCGCCGGCCGGCGCGCCAGCGCCAAGGAGAACTGACATGTCGCAGACACAGGCCCATCCCGACGAGACGCCGGCCGGTTTCTACTGCCCCACCTGCGGCGGCGAGCTTCTCCCCAACGCGCAATTCTGCCACCTGTGCGGCGCA
>CAIQJD010000476.1 GCA_903872005.1 uncultured bacterium
ATGAACCGTGACGCGCCGGCGCACAGAAAAGCCGCCTGACCCTGGTCAGGCGGCATAACTCCTCGTTTGCTTCCCTACGCCGGCATTACCCAGGTCAGGTTTATGGGGTCGATGACAACCATCCTCTCAGCCCGATATTCGAGCTCCCCCAGCAGATATGCAGTTGCTTGGCGAGATGATAGCACGGAGCCGGCGCTTTGTCAAAACGGATGGCGCGTCGGGGTCAATGCATCACCAGCGGCAAGAGGCTCTGGCGCGGGTAGACGCCGCGTAACGCGACGACCCGGCTGTTGCCGGTATCGGCGATCAAGAGCAGGCCGTCCGCGCGGAGGGTCAGTCCGCGTGGGTCGGCGAAACCGCCGGCATGGCCGTCATCCGGCCCCGTCCAGGTCTGGATGATCGCGCCGGTGGGGCGCAGGCGATAGATGACATCACGCGACATGTCAGAGACCAACCAGTCGCCATCCGGCCCGACCGCCAGAGCCGTCGGCTGGCCGAGGCCGGCCGCGACGATGCGCGGATTCGAGAGATGTTGCCCGTCGAAGTCCAACACTTGCAGCCGGCCGCCATCCTGATCCGCTACCAGCAGGGCATTCTGTTGCCGACTATCCAGCCAGGCCAGGCCGGCCGGCTGCTGGAACTGGCCGGCCGCGCTGCCCGCGCTCCCGAAGGTCGAGACCGGGTTGCCTAACAGGTCGTAGATGCTCAGAAGTTGCTGGCCGCGGTCAGAGACAATCAGCCGGCTCACGTCGGTGATGTCCCAGCGCGCCAGGCTGCTGATGCGTAGCTCATCGAAATCGGCGTCCGCGGCATTGCCGCCGCCGCGCTCGCTGCCGATCCACAGGGCCTCCACCGTGCCGGTGATGGGATGCTTCCACTGGTTGGTCTCGCGCAGGATGCCGTCCATCGTGAGATCGAAGCGCGCCGCGTTCCAGGTGAGGGCCAGATGGCGCCATTCGCCGGCTTGCCAGTCGCGGGCGTCGGTCCCGACGAAGGCGCCGTGCCGGCCGTAGTCGCTCATCCAGGCCCATAGGCCGCCGCCGGCGTCCTTGACCATTACCAGCCGGTATGTTGTACCGTCGCCAATGTCCAGCAGGACGTGGTCGCGCCCATCCTGGGCCGGCCAATGGGGGCGCAGCCAGAACTCCACCGCGCCGGCTTCTGTTTGCCAGAGCGGCGGCCCGCCGGCGGTCTGGCTGTAGGCCAGCCGGCTCTCTGGCATCAGGCTGGCGGCCGAGCCGAAGCGGCCGACGGCAAAAGACACCTGCTCGGCCTGCGCCGGCGCTTGGCCATGGGAGAAGAGGTCGCCGTCGAAGCGCGTCAGAAAGAGGGCTGCGCCATCGTCGGCCGGCGCCTGTGTGCGCGTGGGGGCCGGCCCGAACATTAAGGCGTAAGCGGCGTTGGCGTCCGGGTTCACGCGGTCGCTGCCGATGAAGAAGTTCGAAACGAAGCGTCGTTCCAGGGTCAGGAGCGCCAGCCGGCGTCCCTGGGCCAGAGCAACGAGGCCACGCGGGCCGGCGCTCAGGGCGTTGGCCCCGACCAACCCCAGATGCTCGCTATTCAGCCGGCCAATCCACGCATCGTCCGACTGGCGGTAGAACAGCCCGCCATAGTGCGCGTCCAGGATGATCTCCTGGCGGGTGGCCGGCTCCACGACGATGGCCACGGGCGAGACCAGGCGCGGGGCGCGGAAGATGGCGCTGAAGCGGCTCTCGCGGCCGGCGCTGTCCACGGCGGTCACGGCATACCAGGAGGTTACATCCAGCGTATCGGTGTAGCGTGTTTGATTCCCCACATCGGCGCGCCGCGCGAAGGAGAAAGCCGGCGCTTCGGCCCGGTAGACGCGGTAACTGGCGGCCGGCGGCGTGGGCGGCAGCCAGCGCAGGCTGACCTGCGCGCCGGCTACATCGCCGAAGAGAGTCGGCGGCGCGGGCGCGTCGGCGGGCGGGTAACCCGTCGCCCAGGTGATGGTGTAGACATCGCTCTGGCCGGCCCAACGGGCCAGATTCAGGTCGGTGAGGCGCGTCCAGCGATATTCTTCGTGGGGCGGCCAATCCGGCGTGCGGATGCGCGCCAGAAGCAGGGAGTTCATGCCGACGACGTCCACCTGGCCGAAAGGATTGGGCGAGAGGGTGTGGCCGGTGGCGGTGGTCAGGCCGGCCGCCGCGAAGCTGCGATTGGGCAAATGCAGGATCCCGCCGGCGTCCACCGTCCCCGAAATTACCGGCGTCGTGCCCAGGGCGCCGCCGGTGGTCTGGAAGATGTCCACCTGCGCGCCGGCCGCCGGCGCGCCGCGGTTGTTCAGGACGCGCAGGTCAATTTGCGCCGGCAGGTCGTACAGGTACTCGCCATAGTAGCCGCGCCGCTGGCCGACATTGCTGACCAGCGCGCGCGCCGTGTTCGGGGAGTAGACGGTGCCGTCATCGTAGGGTGCGATGTCGCCGCCGCCCATCAAGTCGGGATTGGGCCAGGAAATGCCGATGAGGAGCCGCCGGCCGTCCGCGCCAAGCAGCGGGTCGGCGCTGGCCCCTTCGAGGTTCAGGTGGTACAGGTCAATCATGCCGAGCTGATGCGTCAGCTCGTGCACCAGGCCCCAGTCAATGCGGCCGGCGTACTCCGCGGCATAGTTCTCGGCCGATTGGATGCTCTCGTTCTCTGGCGTGTGGTCGTCGTCTTCGGCGACATAGAAGCCCCATTCGCCGTCGAAGAGGGGCGCCTCGCCAGACGCGCGCGCGGGGACGAGGCGATCCTCGTAGGAGCGATAGGGCGAGAGAGCGCCGGCGCCAATCAGCGGCGGCGGGCCAATATTCTCCAGGGGGGCGTAGAGGGGCGTGTCGGTTTCTCGGCGGGGCATGGCCGCGAGGGCCAGCACTTCAATCTGATCAATACGCACGCGGTCGCTGACGCCGGCCGGCGTCAACGGATAGACGGCGCCGGCCAGGCGTTCGTTCAATTGGGCGACCTGACGCTGGATCCAGTCCTCAAAAGACCAGGAACCGACCATGTTCGCCCTGCGGGCGAAGGCCGCGTACACATAGGGGTGGACGTGAATGGCGAGATAGAGCGCGTCGGTGGTATGCGTGAGGCGGTTGTTCGCTTTGCATATCTCGGTGATCGAGCCGGCTGGGTCTAGCTCGATGCTGAACTCATGGCGTTCCGGCTGCCAGCGCCAGGAAATGCTCAACTCTACGCTCGCGCCGGGGAGCAGCACCGGCGTCGCGCCGGCTCCAAACGATGCGCCGTCCAGTTTCCATGCGTAGCGCACGGCCGGCGCGACGCTGCGCCCCTGATTCTTGACCTGGGCGGTCAGGGTGATCGCCTCGCCGGGCATGGGGAAGCGCTGATCGCCCTCTGTGCCGGGGCGCAGGGTCGGGATGCCGGCCGGGTAGTCCACTTTGTAGGCCGGATAGCGCGGCGTCCGACGGATGGTCACGATGGTCAGATCGGGCAGCGCCGGCGGGTCGGCGGCCGGGGCCTGGGCCACGGCCGGAATAGCGCCGGCGAACAGGAGCAGCCCGCCGGCGACCAGGATCGCGGCCACGCATTGCCAGCAGCGGCTCATCAGCCGGTGGGCGGCGTGTTGCATGATGTGGTGTTGTTCCGGGCGGTCAGCTCGCTTTGCGTCAATTCCGAGCGACCGCGCAGCAGGGCGCTGGTCTGTTCGATGGTCTCTTTGCCCTGTTGCAGCATGCCGACGAGGGAGTGCATGGGGCCGGCGCCGGTGCCGATCACCAGGCCGCTGATGACGATGTCCGCGGTGGTCGGCACGCCGGTGATTCCCAGCAAGGCGAACATTTTCAGGTTGGCGGCGGCCGAGACGATCACGCCGAGGACGATGCCGGCCAGCACCGAGAGCGCCTGTTTGATGCTCCGATAGCGCTCGGACTTCAAGACGCTGCGGAGGTGTTCCTGGGTCAGGCGCAAGCCCTCTTCGGCCACGCGCATCCTTTGAATGAGATCGCTCTCCTGGCTGGCGCGAGCGGCCGTCAAGGGCACGCGGCGTAGCTGCGCCAACTGCGTCGCTAACTGATTGATGGCCTGTGTGGTGAGTTCAACCTCTTCGCGCGCCCAGCGCGTCCATTCCCAGCCCATCGCGACGAAGGCGATGAAGTTCAGGAAGAGCGCTTCAAACCAGTTCCAGAACATTTCTAGCAGGCGTTCAATGCCTGTGGAAGCGGCCAGCATGGGGGTGAAGAGCATGGTGATGCTGGTCGAGCTGGTCGGGGCCGGCGTGGTGGTTCCGCCTTGCTGCGCGTAGACGTTCACGGCGTAGACGCCGAGCAATATCAGGCCGAAGAAGAGGATGCCTGAGAAGCGTCGCATAACGATCTCCTTTCGTCGCGTCTGGCTTGACGATGACATTATACACGTTTTGCCCAGACGGCGTCAATGATTTTAGCGTGGGGCGCTGCCCCGGCGAAGGCACTATTAAGGTTAAAAGCCCTCCGGCCCCCTAGTTTCCGGCGCGGAACTCAGTTATAATGGACTTACCATAACAACCGGGTGGCAGCATCGGTTGGCCGACGCGTCCCGCGCTAAAAAGTGCAAAACTTTAAGATTCTTACCCCCATGATACTATTGCAGATTTGGATGGATGGTGTATAATGTGGGGGAAAGTGGGTAAAAGAGGCCCGCTGTGGGTCAAAAAGGGGCATTTTAGGGGCTTTTGGTAGGCCGAGTGGGACGAAATAGCACAAATGTTCTTGGGCCAATACGAACACAGTCTTGACGAAAAAGGAAGGGTTACGGTGCCAGCACGTTTCCGGCATCTGTTGGAACGTGGGGTGGTGATCACGCGCGGCCCAGACCATTGTTTGTGGGTGTTCGAAGGAGATAAGTGGGAACAGATCGCAGCCAAGCTCGATAGCGCCCTTTCCCTGGCCGGCCGGGACTCGCGGTTGTTCACTCGGCTGATGTTCTCAAGCGCGATTGATGACGTTCCCGACAAACAAGGACGTGTACGCATACCGGATTACCTTCTGCGGTTTGCCGGCATCACTTCTGAAGTGGTCATCGTCGGCATGAACTCTCGGCTTGAAATCTGGAGCCGAGAGCGTTGGGCCGAGCAAGAAGCCTATCTTGAAGACCATCCGGAAGAGATTGCCGAGCACTTTGCAAACTTGAG
Organism: uncultured bacterium; assembly: GCA_903872005.1. Next base: position 5,126 of record CAIQJD010000476.1, read on the forward strand.
CATTTGATATGCACGGCGCAACGCACATCCCGGTGTTGAGCGATGAAGTCGTTGCGGCGTTGGCGCCCCGACCCGGCGGATTGTATATAGATTGTACCACAGGGGCGGGGGGACACGCCAATTTAGTGCTTGCAAGGGCGATGCCTGGGGGCCGTCTCCTGGCTCTCGATGCGGATCCTGACGCTTTGGCTTTCGCTCGCCAGCGTCTGCAAGTCTGGGCCGACCAGGTGGTGTTCGTTCACAGCAATTTCCTGCACGTTACTACGGTTGCCGGCGCATGGGGGTTTGCGCCCTGCGATGGCATCCTCATGGACTTGGGTTGGTCGTCGCGGCAGATCGAAGACGCCTCCAGGGGGCTGGCGTTCAGTCTCGAAGGGCCTCTCGACATGCGCTACGATACGACCCAGGGCGTCACCGCGGCGCATCTGGTGAACACGCTGGATGAGGGTGAGCTGGCCGATCTGCTGTGGCGCTATGGCGAAGAGCGTCACTCTCGGCGCATCGCCCGGGCGATAGCGGCCAGCCGGCCGCTCCGCACGACCACGCAGTTGGCGACGCTGATTGAGCGGATGCTGGGCCGGCCGGAGAAGATCCATCCCGCGACGCGTACCTTCCAGGCGCTCCGCATCGCCGTGAACGATGAGCTGGGCGTGTTGCAGGCGACGTTGGAGCAGTTGCCGGCCTTGCTGAAACCCGGGGGAGTGTTGGCGATCATCGCCTTCCATTCGCTGGAAGATCGGTTGGTGAAGCAGTTCTTGGCCCGCGAAGCGACAGACTGCATCTGTCCGCCGGATGGGCCGCCGATTTGCACCTGTGGGCACCGGGCGCGGCTCAAGTTGCGGCCCAAGCATGCCATCATGCCGGGGCCGGCAGAGATCGCAGCCAATCCTCGATCTCGCAGCGCCCGCCTGCGAGTGGCAGTACGGCTAGCAGAGACGTAGCGGCTACGTCGCCGACGAGAGGCGACGCCACATGTTGGGAGAATGATGTCTGTGCGACTGACTCATGGCGGGGTTGGTCGGCGGCATCTTCTTGATACACCCAGGCGTGCTGTGTTCGTGCATCTAGATACGATCAAGCAGACGCTGGGGGCAACCTCGCTGATCCTGGGTATGCCTGAACCTACGGTGGTGGATTGAGGCTCCTCCGACCGAACAAGGCAGGCTACCCAGGCAGTCGAGGGGGAAAGGACAAGGTGACGTGCCATGGATCGTCCAATGGAAGTGCTGAGCCGGCCTTTCTGGCAAGGGGCCATCAACATGCGCTCCAAGGTGCAGAGCCACAACTGGCCGGGCGTGGTGCTCCTCGTGTTGTTCGTGACCTTAATGTGCCTGATGCAACTGGATCAACAAGCGATTACGACCAGCGCGTTGGCTGAGAGCCAGGCGTTGGACATGGAATTTGTCAATTTGCAGCGCGAGTGTCGCTTCTGGCAAGGGGAAGTCGCGCATCAGGCTTCTATGGAAGTCCTGATGGCCCAGGCTCCACAGATGTCGCTCTATCCGCCAGAGCAGATCGTCACCGTGCGCGTGCCGGCTCCGCAAGGCGCGCCGCACGTGCCGGCGCGAGTAGCGCCGGCTTCTGTCACAGGCACACGCTTGCCGGCCGGCGTGACGGCCCCGTGGTGGTACGATCTGGTAGCCGGCATCGAAGCCTGGATACGAGGCGAGCCGCAGTAGGCGGAGGCGCGCCGGATTGCAGTGAGCGCAAGTTACTATGGACACCCAACACCTCCACGTGTTACGATCCCGCATCGGCTTTGTGACGGCCGCCCTCGCCCTCATGGCGGCGGTCCTGACAGCCCAGCTCGTGCGCTGGATGGTCTGGCCGCAGCCGCCTGAGGCTGTTGGCCGGCAAATCTGGTTGCCTCGCCTCGACCTGACCACAGTTCCTCGCGGCAATGTTCTGGATCGGGATGGCGCGCTGTTGGTCACCACGGCCTACCAGTGGAAAATCTCTCTGACGCCCAAGGCGCTGAAAAATGAAGGCGAACTCAAGCGCTCAGCCGGCGATCTGGCCGCCCGCCTGGCGCCGTCCATGGGACTGTCGGACGCGGACCTGCTGGCGTGTATCCGCACACCGAAAAACTGTGGCGGCACCGAAGACTACCTGACCCTGAAATACGTGGATTATCAGACCGGCGAGGAATTGCGACGCCGGCAGGCAAGCTCTCAGGATGGCTCGCGACAGGATCGCGCCGAGAACCCCGATTATGGGCTTCCCTGGTTAGCGGTGGAGATAGAGCCAACCACGATACGCGTCTATCCTGAAGGGACGCTGGCGGCCCACGTCCTCGGTTTCGTCAACCAGGAGCCGCAAGTGTTTTTCGGCGTTGAGAAGCAGTTTGACGACGAGCTGCGCGGCCAGAATACATTCGACGTGACGGCCGGCGGAATCCCGCTGGCGAAAATGGGGCCGCGTTTTCAACAGAACGCTTCCGCCGAGGGCGCGCACGATCTCGTCTTGACGATTGATCGCGCCATCCAATATTTGGTGGAACAGGAACTGCGGGCCACGGTGCAACGTTTTGGAGCACAGGAGGGCACGATCATCGTGCTCGACCCGAAGACCGGCGGCGTGCTGGCTTCGGCCAGCTACCCCACGTATGCGCCGGCGCGCTATTCGGAATATCCAGCGGCTACGTGGGACGATCCGGCGATTTCCAAGCAGTACGAGCCGGGTTCGATCTTCAAGATCATCACGATGGCCGCCGGCCTGAACGCCGGGGTTGTCACGCCGGATACGACGTATGAGGACACCGGCTGCATCACCGTGGGGACGCTGCGGATCTGCAACCTGGACGAGCGCATCTACGGCGTGTCCACCATGCGCGATGTGCTGCTGCACTCGCTGAATACCGGCACCAGTTTCATCAACCAGCGCCTGGGCAAGGAGTTCTATGTCTATGTCGAGCGTTTCGGCTTCGGGGCGCTCACGGAGATTGACTTGGCCGGCGAGGTGAGCGGCCAATTGCGTAAGCCCGGCGAGCCGGACTGGTCCGAGTCGGACTACGGGACCAATTCCTACGGACAAGGTCTGGCCGTCACGCCGATGCAGATGGCGGCGGCGGTGGCCGCAGTGGCGAATGATGGCCTGCTCATGCGGCCGCATGTGGTGGATAGCATCATCGCCAATGGCCGCGTCCTGAAGATTGACTCGCGGCCGGTGCGGCAGGTGATTCGCACAGAGACAGCGAAGACCTTGACGGACATGCTGGTCTACGCGGTGGATAACGGCGCTGCGCTGGCCCGGGTGCCGGGGTATTCCGTGGCCGGCAAAAGCGGCACCGCCGAAATCCCCGGCGAGACGGCGTATGCCAAGAATGAGACCATCGCCGGCTTTGTTGGCTATCTGCCCGCTTACGATCCGGCCTTCGTGATCCTGGTGAAGATCGTTCGCCCCCGCACAGAGACTCTGGGGAACAAGGTCGCAGCGCCGGCCTTCAAGAACATCGCGCAGCAGTTGGTCGCCATGGCCGGCATTGCGCCCGACCGCAAGGCGGCGGAACGTTAGGGGAGCCTATGTTGACGTTGACGGTAGGGGAGTGCATTCGAGGGCTGGGCGGCTCTGTGCCGGAGTCGGCGTCCTATGCGGAAGAACCGATCAGCGGCGTCTTCATTGATTCGCGCCAGGTCAAGCCGGGGGGCGTGTTTGTGGCGCTACGCGGCGAGCGTGACGATGGGCACAATTATGTGCGCCGGGCTTTCGATGCCGGCGCGTGTGTGGCGCTCATTGAGCATGCCGTGGACGCCGATGCGCCGGTGCTGGACCTGAAGGCGCTGGAAGTTGCGGCGGCCCTGCCGGCCGCTGTCTGCATCAAAGTGACGAGTACATTGGCGGCCCTTCAGCAGTTGGCAACGTACTGGCGCGCGGCGCAAGCGCAGGTGCGCGCGATTGGCATCACTGGCAGCGTCGGAAAGACAACCACGAAGGAGCTGGTCTGGTCGGTGCTGCGCCGGCGCTATCGCACATTGCGTAGCGAGGGGAACTACAATAACGAAATCGGCTTGCCGCTGACGCTCCTCAAGCTCGACGGCAGCTATCAGCGCGTAGTGCTGGAAATGGGCATGTACGATCTGGGCGAGATTCGCCAGTTGGCGGAAATTGCCCGGCCGGCCGTAGGCGTCATTACCAATGTGGGGCCAACGCATCTGGAGCGACTGAAGACCATTGAACGCGTGGCGCAGGCGAAGATGGAGCTGGTAGAGGCGCTGCCGGCGGATGGCACGGCAATCCTCAACTTCGATGATCCGCTGGTGCGCGCCATGGCCGATAAGACGCCGGCGCGCGTCTTCTTCTACGGGCTGGATACTGCGGCTGACTTGTGGGCCAGCGAGATTGAGAGCAAGGGACTGGAGGGGATCCGGCTGCAATTGCACTATCGGCACGACCGGATCCATGCGCGAGTGCCGCTCCTGGGCCGGCATAGCGTACATACGGTACTGCGGGCCGTGTCGGTCGGTCTGGTGGAAGGCGAGTCGTGGGAGGAGATCATCGCCGGCTTACAGGATGTGTCGGCGCACATCCGTCTGGTGGCTGCGGATGGCCCACACGGCTCGACGATCCTGGACGATACGTACAATTCCAGCCCGGCTTCGGCCATTGCCGCGCTGAACTTGCTGGAAGAGCTTTCCGGGCGGCGCATCGCCGTGCTGGGCGATATGTTCGAGCTAGGCGACGAGACAGACGCCGGCCATCGAAAGGTGGGGCGTCGCGTGGTAGATGTGGCGGCGATCCTGATGACGGTTGGCTCGCTGGCGCGTATCATCGCCGCGGAGGCGTTGGCGCTGGGCATGCAACCCGAGCAGGTGTTGAGCTTCGATAGCAATGCTCAGGCCATCGAGGCGCTGACCGGCTTGATTCAGGCCGGCGATGTGATCTTGATCAAAGGCTCGCGCGGCATGAAGATGGAAGAAATCGTGTCCGCCTTGGGGAGGCCAGCATGGCCTACGCATTGAGTCTGGGCACCGTGGCATTTCTGCTCGCCGTCATCTGGGGCGGGCCGTTGATCGCGATGCTGAGAAAGTATGGCATTGGCAAGAAGATCCGCATAGATGGCCCCAGCAGCCACCAGGTGAAGATGGGCACGCCAACGATGGGCGGCCTGATGATCCTCGCGCCGGTCTTCTTGATTACCGCGGCGCTGAACATCGCGAACTTGTTTGGACGCACCCTGATCGGCCGCTCCATCATCGTGCCGATGGGGACGATGGTACTCTTTGGCCTGTTGGGGGCGGTGGATGACTGGGCCGGCGTGCGTGGCCGGCGCTGGGGCGAGGGCCTGCTGGCGCGGACGAAATTCACCTGGCAGTTCCTCCTGGCGCTCCCTATCGCCCTGGTGCTCTATTTCGTCCTGGATACGCACAGCCTGGCGCTGCCGGGTGTGGCGCAGAAGATAGACCTGGGCCTCTGGTACATCCCCATCGCCATGCTGATCATCGTCTGGTTCTCCAATGCGGTGAACCTGACAGATGGGTTGGATGGATTGGCCGGCAGCAATGCCGCGATTGCCTTCGCCGCGTATGGCGTCATCGCCAACTTGCAGGGCCAGACCTGGCTCTCCGCTTTTTGTTTCACGATGGTGGGCGCGACGATGGCCTTCCTGTGGTTCAATGCCTATCCGGCGCAGTTGTTCATGGGCGATGTGGGGGCGTTGGCCATTGGCGCGACGTTGGGCGTTGTGGCGTTGATGTCGGGACAATGGCTGCTGCTGCCGGTGGTGGGGCTGATTTTTGTGGCCGAAGGCGCGTCGGTGGTGTTGCAGGTCGGCTATTTCCGATTGACCGGGGGCAAGCGACTGTTCAAGATGGCTCCGTTGCATCATCACTTTGAGCTGGTGGGTTGGTCGGAAACGCACGTGACGCAAAGGTTCTGGCTGGTGGGCATTCTGGCGGCGATGCTGGGCATCGCGCTGGCGCTGCTTTGAGGCGACGGGGAAGATGAACGCGGGGGAAAACGGGGAGTCGCGATCGCGTTTCACCAGGGCGGCGTTGCGCGGCGCGAAAGTGACGGTCATGGGGCTGGGACGCGAGGGCCTGGCTCTGGCGCGTTTCCTGGCCGGCCATGGGGCAAATGTCCTCGTGACGGATCAGCAGGATGAAGCGGCGTTGGCCGGCCGGCTGGATGCGCTGCGGGCACTGCCCTTGCGCTACGCCCTGGGAGGGCATCCCGATGGGGCGCTCGACGCCGACGTGATTTTCGTCAGCCCTGGCATCGCCCGGACGACGCCTTTCCTGCAGGAAGCCGGCCGGCGCGGCGTCCGCTTGAGCAGCGAGACGGAACTGTTCTTTGATTTGTGCCCGGCGCGCATCACGGCGATCACCGGCTCCAGCGGCAAGACGACCACGACGACGCTGGTCGGCAAGATGTTGGAAGCGGCCGGTCGCCCGACCTGGGTCGGCGGCAATATCGGCCAGCCCTTGCTGGGAGAGATCGAGCGGATTCAGCCGGCGGATGATGTTGTGCTGGAGTTATCCAGCTTTCAGTTGGAGCATCTGCGGGTCAGCCCGCAGATCGGGGCCATCCTGAATGTGACGCCCAACCACCTGGATCGGCACGCTTCCATGGAAGCGTATACCCGGGCCAAGTGGCAGATCGTGGCGCACCAGCAGCCCGGCGACCTGGCTATCTTCGGCGTTGACGACGCCGGCGCACGCCGGCTGGCCGAAGACCATGCCCGGGACTATCCGCATCAAGGGCGGGCGCTGTTCAGTGGCTTGGAGTGGGTGCAACGGGGATGTTGCCTGCGCGAAGACCGTCTGGTGTGGGCGCGAGCCGAGGGGCAACAGGATATCTGCCGGCTGAGTGAGATTCGTCTGCGCGGCTGGCACAACGTGCTGAACATGCTGGCGGCGTGCACCATTGCTGGCGAGGCCGGCGCAACGGTTGGGGCCATGCGTCAGGTGGCGCTCTCTTTCGCCGGCGTGGCGCATCGTCTGGAATTGGTGGCGGAGTTGGGCGGCGTGGTCTATGTCAATGATTCCATCGCGACGTCGCCAGAGCGCTCCATGGCGGCTCTGCGCGCGTTTGCGGAACCGATCATCTTGTTGGCCGGCGGGCGCGACAAACACCTGCCCTGGGACGAATGGGCCGACCTGGCGCTGCAGCGGGCGCACCACGTCGTCCTCTTTGGAGAAGCCAGTGACCTGATCCAACGGGCGTTGGAGGCAGCCTTTGCGCGCGCCGGCGGGGATGGCATGCTGACGCCGGCCAGCGTGCATCACGCCGGCGGTTTCGATCAGGCAGTGCGGTTGGCCGCGCGTTTGGCGCGGCGGGGGGATGTGGCGCTCCTGTCGCCCGGCGGAACCAGTTTTGATGGCTTTGTGGATTTCGCGCAACGCGGTGAGCGCTTCCGACAACTGGTGCAGGAATTGGCGGTCAGTCAGGAGAAACAACCATGAAATCCAGCATCCACGCGACACGGCCGCCGGGCGACCGGCCTCTGATGCATTCTGGCGTCGTGCGCGCTCGGCCGGCTGCCGAGGATGAGCCGGCGCGCCGACCGCGGCGCGGGTATGTAACTTACGCGCTGGACACGGCTGCTGAGTCTCTGCCCAGCCTGCGCCGGCCAGAGCGCGAAGAGGCCGTTGGACGCCGGCCGCGACGGGAACCCTGGTATGTGGGCGTGTTGGCATGGCTCAGGCAACATGGCTTTTCCGATATGTGGAACCCATGGACGCGCTTTGGCGATCGGACGCTGGCGTTGCTCATTGCCGCTTTGACCATCCTCGGACTGCTGATGGTGTACAGCGCGGCCATTGGCGTGCATCAGTTGTTGGACGGCGGCGTGCCCGGAAAATGGGTCGTTCGGCAGGGCCGGTGGGCCATCGCCGGCGTGGCGGTCTTCGTCCTTGCATGGCGCATCCGCTATACCTTCTGGCGACGGTGGTCGGTGCTGCTGATGGGGCTGACGCTCTTCGCTCTGGGCGCCACGAAGGTGCTCGGCTATGACTCGTTCGGATCGGCGCGCTCGCTCCTGGCGAATGGCTCCATCCAGCCGGCGGAGGCTGCCAAGCTGGTTATCATCATGTACTTGGCGGATTGGCTCGCATCCAAGGGCGCAAAGATACGCGATCTGAGCTTTGGGTTGATTCCCTTCACGATCATGCTGGGCACCTTCGTGGCTCTGGTTGCCAGCAGATCG
>CAIQJD010000477.1 GCA_903872005.1 uncultured bacterium
AGGGTATTGCGCTTGAAGATCTCGCCATAGCCGGCCAGGCTCTTCGGCCCTTCCTGGATGCGCGCCCCGCCGGAGTCGTTCAGCCCGATGATCGGCAGGCCATTATCCAGGGCCAGGTCCATGATGCGACAAATCTTGTCGGCGTGCGCCTCGGAGAGGGTCCCGCCGATGACGGTGAAGTCCTGGGCGAAGACGGCGACTTTGCGGCCGGCGATCTTGCCCAGGCCGGTCACGACGCTGTCGCCCAGGAATTGCTGCTGCTCCATGCCGAATTCCAGGGTGTCGTGCAGCGCGAAGCTGCCCAATTCCTGGAAGGAGCCGGCGTCCAGCAGCTTGGCGAGGCGCTCGCGCGCCGTCAGCTTGCCTTTCGCGTGTTGCGCCTCGATGCGCTTTTCGCCGCCGCCAAGCTGCGCTTTCCGGCGCATCTGACAGTGCTTCTCAAGACGGTTGGACATGTATGATCTTCTCCTCTAGCAAATAGTAGTTCTGGATTGCGAAGGCTTGCCTTCGCAACCTATTCCCCCCGCAGGAGCCTGGCCTTGCTTTCCATATAGTAACGGAAGTCGGCCCAGCTCACGTCTGGCGGGACGACATGGTCAACGGTCGGGATGAATCCCCCCTCTGCGATGAGCGGCCGCAACTCGGCCAGGTGCGCGTCAATGGCGGCCGGCCCCTCGGCCAGCGCCCGCTTGTCTACGCCGCCCCACAGGCGCAGGCTGCGCCCGTATTTGCGGCGCAGCCGCAGCGGGTCCTGGTCGGCTGCCCGCTCCATGGGCCAAATGGCGTCCACGCCGACATCCATCATCAGCGGGATGACCGCCTCCGGGTTGCCGTCCGTGTCCACGCAAATGTAGCGCACCCCATTGGATTTGTAAAAGTCTATCACTCGGCGCAGACGCGGCAGGATGAACGTGGAAAAGCACTTCGGGCTGAGCAGCGGGCCGGTCTTATACGAAAGGTCTTCGTTCAGGCAGATGTAGTCCACGCTCGTCTCGGCCAATACCGGCCGCGCGGATTCGATCAGAAAATCGGCCTGATGTTCCATGATGGCGTGCACCAGCGCGGGATCGTCATAGAACGCGTACGAAAGCCCTTCCGTGCCCAACATCTCCCGGGCAAACCAATAGAACCCCAGAGTCGAGCAGTTTTCGCCGAAGATGAGGGGAACGCGCCGCCGGCGCCAGCCGTCTACCCGCATGGCGCGCCAATTCGGCTCCAGCCGCCTGGCGCTGACCTCGAAGCGCCGCTCCATCGCGCGCCAATCGGCCAGCGTGCGCACCGGGAAGCTCAGGTAGGTGTCCATGGACATCCGCGTTTGGCCCACCATGCCCTCTTTCAGCGCCCGGCGCACGCGCCCCAGCGAGTCGCGAAAGGTGACGGTGCGCTCGTCCTCAGCCAGGGTCACTTCGTCCAGGGCGGGATATACCCCGTTGTCGAAGCGGACGAACTCCCGCGGATCCATGTCCAACGGCTCCTCGCCCCAGAACCACCGCCAGTGAAAGTGGCGCGTGGCCGGCTCCTCGGCCTTCCAACGCTCGCGAGTTTGTTCCCAGGCGCCGGCCTCCCAGTTGGGGACACGGTCCACCGGCTGATACTCCATCACTGCAAGAAATCGTTCGCGCGGATCCATTCTTCATCATCCCTTCTGCCGGCCGGCGTAGCCTACACCTCGTCGGCCAGGTCCACCAGCCAGTCTTCCGCGTTATGATAACCCTCGACCCGGCCGGTTCGCTCGCGCAGCCCGAGGGTAAAGCGCATCGTATCGCCGCGCCGCACCAGTTTGACCAGGAGCCGGTTCGCCCCGCGGCGCAGGGTGATGGGGTGGGCGTTGTTGAAAGGCGTCCACCAGATCACCTCGTTGGCTTCGCCGACCAGCTCGCCATTGAGCCATACGCGGTAAGCGTCGGTATTGCCAATGATCAAGTAGGCCGGCCGCTCTTTGGGCGAGAGGACCGTGCGGGCCAGGTAAGCGCAGCAAGGGCCGCGCAGTCCGCTCAGCCGGGTCAGGTCAATCTCGTGCTCGTAAGAGGGGATCACGGCCGGTTGCCCCAGCACGCGCGACCAGGCGCGGTACAAGGCATCCACATCCAGGTCCGGCTCAGGCAGATAGCGCCGCTCAAGCGAGACGTAGTGGTGACGGAGATATCGCCAGGGCTGCGCCGGATCTGGCGCCGAGGGCCGCTCGTCATAGTAGACGCCCAGGAGCCGCCATACGCCGGCGCCGGCCACCCCGAAGGTGTA
>CAIQJD010000478.1 GCA_903872005.1 uncultured bacterium
CCTGGCCGCGGCCCGGCCGGACCTTGATCTGATGATCCTGGAGCTGCCCTACATCTTTGGGAGCGCGCCGGGACGCCGGCCGCTCTGGGCGCCCATCATCGCCTACGTGCGCGCCTCGCGGCTCCTGTTCTATCCCGATGGCGGGACCAATATGGTCGCCGTGCAGCATGTGGCCGAAGCGATTGCCGGCGCATTGGAGCGCGGCCAGGCCGGCGAGCGTTACGTCGTTGGCGAGGAGAACCTGACCTGGGCTGAATGGCTGGAGCGCCTCGGCGCGATCCTGGGCGGCAAGCGCCATATCATCACCGCGCCGGCCTGGGTGGTGCGCGCCGGTCTCTGGCTGGAGCAGCAATATCACCATCTGCGGGGCAAGGAAGGCGGCCTGGATCTGGTGTCCTTTGCCCGGCTACAGACAGCCAGGACCTTTTTTGACCCGACCCCGTCGCGGCTGGCGCTGGGCTACGGGCAGGGTGGTCTGGCCCAGGCGCTGGCCGATACGGTGCGCGGCAGCCTGGCGCCGCGGCGTCTGGTGAAGAAGTAAACAACGCATCCTTTTCGATTGCGCCGGCAGCCTCTCTCCTGTATAATGCACCCGCAGCATAGAGGGAGGCTGCCGGTTTTGCATTGCCGCAGCTACGTCCGGCGGCCGGCAGCAGATGCCCAGAACCCAAGCAAGTCCGCATGCGGTTCTGGGAAGGCTTTCGGAGATTGAAGGGAGTGCGGTCATGTCTTCTCATTTACGCTACGCACCACTGGCGCGGGCCAATCAGCCGGCGCTCCTCGCCTTCGCCCAACGGCTGATCCAGACGCCGTCCCTCTCTGGACAGGAAGGCCCCATCGCTCAGGTCGTCGCTGCCGAAATGCGCGCCCTGGGCTATGACGACGTCTGGATAGACGCGGTCGGCAATGTCATTGGCCGGCTGCGTGGCAGCCGGCCGGGCAACGTCATTCAGTTCAATAGCCATCTGGATCATGTGTCGCCGGGAGACGAAGGGGCCTGGAAGTACGCGCCCTACGCCGGCGTCATCGCCGATGGGGCGCTGTGGGGCGCCGGCGCCAGCGACACGAAGGGCGCGCTGGCCTGCCAGGTCTACGCCATCGCCGCGTTGCGCCAGGCAGCCCCCGACTTTGCCGGCGAGATGGTCGTCGTCGGCGTGGTTCAGGAGGAGACCGGCGCGGTCGGTTCGCGCGAGCTGGTCAAGACCCTGCCGGCCGATTGTGTGATCCTCGGCGAAGCCACCGACAACCAGTTGGCGCGCGGCCATCGCGGCGGCTTCAAGATCGTCGTGCGCGCCCAGGGCGTGGCGGCGCATGCCAGCGTGCCGCATCTGGCGCTCAATCCCCACTACATGTTGGCGAATTTCCTGACCCGGCTGCGCGAAGCGCCCATGGCCGTGGACGCTGTGCTGGGGCCATCCAGCGCCGCGCCGACCCTGTATGGCACGGATCAGACCAGCAGCAACGTGATTCCGGGCCAGGCGTGGGTGATGCTTGACTGGCGCAGCACGCCGGGCGAGACGCCCGAAGCGGCCATGGCGCGGCTGCGGCCCCTGGCCGACGCGGCGACGGAGCCGGGCGGCTCGATCACCCTGGAAGCCAGCGGCCGGCAAGAGCTGACCACCTACACCGGCCTGCGGCGCATCTGGCCCGGCGCGCTCAACGCCTTCGTCCTGCCGTTGGAGCACCCGGCCGTGGTGGAAGCGCACGCCGCGTTGGAGGAGGGGATGGGCCGGCCGACGGAGATCTTCACCTGGCGTTTTTGCACCGACGGCCCCTGGTTCATCGAGGCTGGCATCCCGGTCCTGGGCTATGCGCCGGCCCGCGAGGGCGTGCCCCACACCGCGCAGGATCATGTGCGGCTCGACAAGCTGGAAGAGGGATATTGCGGCAACATCGCGCTGGCGCTGCGCCTCGGCGCGGCCAGGTTGCGCGGATGACATTCGCTGTGCGAAGTTCTGACGCAAAGAAATGGAGCAGACAATGGGCGAAACGATGACGATTAAGCTGCCGTATGGCAAGACCGAATTGGAATTCAGCCTGCCGAAGGCGAACTTGCTGGCGATTCTGGAGCCGGCCCACGTCCCGCCGGCGGCCGACCCGGCGGCAGTGATCCGCCAGGCGATCCGCAATCCGGTGGGCAAGCCGGCGCTGCGCTCGCTGGTGCGCGACGGCCAGTATGTCCTGGTCATCATTGACGACATGACGCGGCCGACGCCGTGCTGGCAACTGCTGCCGCCGATCCTGGAAGAGATCGAAGCCGGCGGCAAGGGGCTACGCATCGAAATCCTCATCGCCACCGGCACGCACCGGCCGATGACGCCGGCCGAGATCGAGGCCAAAGTCGGCCGCGCGGTGATGGACAAGTATCCGGTCATCAATCACGAGGCGCTGGACGAAAGCTCGATGGTCAACCTGGGGCGCACCATCAACGGCACGCCCATTGTGGTCAACCGCAAGCTGACCGAGGCCGGCCTGATCGTGGCATTGGGCAATACGGTGCCGCACTGCCTGGCCGGTTGGGCCGGTGGGGCGAAGATCGTCCAGCCTGGCGTCTGCGGCGAAGAGACGACCAACCTGACTCAC
>CAIQJD010000479.1 GCA_903872005.1 uncultured bacterium
CGGTCTGGTTGTTCCACTCGATGCTGTGCAAGGCTATGAAGCCGAGCAGCCTCCCGTCGGACAGCGCGCGCATGCGGAATTCGATGGCTTCATGGGTATCGGGCTTGTCATCGAAATCGCGGGCCGGCCGTGGGCGAGCGTACTCGGTGTCTACAAGTCGCAGGTACTCGGAGTTCTCGCTCCATCGGGACATGATTTCAGTATCGCCGGGGCGTGAAGCGGTCAACTGGATCAGTTGACCGCGAAATAAGTTCTGATCCATCGCGTGTCCTTCATTTCCTCATTGTGCGGCGCGAATACAGTACTTGTACCATAGGCGGGCCGAGTCGGCAAGTTCTCGGGGCGTCAAATCCCGGCAGCGAGGCCCAGCCGCGCGATGCTGATGATAGCTGTCAGGCCAAAGCCGGCGATGATGGCCCCGGAGAGGCGGTTGATCCAAATCAGGCCGCGCCCGGTCAGTCGGGAACGCAACAGGTTGGCGGAGATGCTTAAGATCAGCCACCAGAGGGATGAGCCGGCGAAGACGCTGAGGATCAAGCGGGTTGCCTGGAGGGCGTCGGTGGGGGAGCTGGCGATGCCGAGGCCGGCGAAGATGCCCAGGAAGGCCAAGATGGTCACCGGGTTCGCGAGGGTCAACAGAAATGTGCTGGCATAGGCTGAGAGGAGGCTGCCAGACCTGGCGGCCGGCGCTGGTTGTTGCGCCGGAGGGGCAAGGAAGGTGCGGGCGCCGAGATAGAGCAGGAAGGCTCCGCCGATCAGGCGCAAAGGATTTTGGTAATGGAGCAGGGTATCGGATAATACCGTCAGGCCGAAGCCGGCTATGGCAGCGTAGATCGCGTCTGCGGTGGCCGCGCCGAAGCCTGTGGCAAGACCGATGGCGCGGCCGGCGGCCAAGGTGCGCCGGATGCACAATATGCCAATGGGGCCGACCGGGGCAGCGATTGAGAAGCCGATGAGCAGGCCACGCAATTCGATGGGTAGCGAAGACATACGCGTTTACTCCCTGAGGCGGTTGGCTTACATTATATCACAGTGTGGACCCAGGAGCTTCGATTCGGCGGATGGCGAGCGCGGACTGTTAACGGTTTGCCGTTTTCGACGTCGGTTGACAGTTTCGCGCAATTGTGGTATAAGTTATTCGCAATAGTCGAAACGTTACCGGTAACGTTTTGGGATTGGTGTTTGGGTTGAAGAAACTCGACATAATATATCCCCATTGACGCCGCGTGTGAAATGTGCTATAATATGTAGGTATTGGAGTGGTACCTCTCACCCATCGGTGGGTGAACTCATGTACCCCGGTTGTCTGTGATGTGGCGCGCACGTCCTGTTGGTGTGTCCGAGAAGCCGATTGTTGTTCTGACCGCAGTGAGGGCCTGAATTGGCAGTTTGGACAGAGAACGTAGCTGAAGTGAACGAAGAAAGAAGTCAGCGAGGAGGCGCAACCATGAGTGAGAAATCGAAGAGAGTATCCCGACGCGAGTTCTTGAAGGTGACCGGCGCGGCTGCCGGCTTGGCCACATTGGCGGCGTGTACGCCGGCCCCTACGGCAGCCCCTACGGCAGCCCCCACCGCGGCGCCGGCAGCTACTACTGCCCCCACCAAAGCGCCGGAGGCCACCAAAGCGCCAGCCGCTCCTACGGCAACGGCAGCCCCCGCCGGCCCCAAGAAGGGCGGCAAGATCACCTGGGCCGTCGAACAGGACTTCGTGAACGTTGCTCCGTTTGGCATCGTGAATACGGCCAACATGTGGGGCAAAGAGTTCATGTATGATGGCCTGACCGAGTGGGACAAGAACCTGATCGTCAAGCCGGCGTTGGCCGAGAAGTGGGAAACGCCCGACGACAAGACCTGGATCTTCTATCTCAAGAAGGGCATCCGCTTCTACAATGGCGACGAGTTGACGTCTGAGGATGTCAAGTATTCGTGCGAGACGTCAAACAACCCGCCGGCTCCCGGCGTCAAGAACAGTTTCTATCCCGCCATCGTGAGCATTGACCTACCCGACAAGTACACGGTCAAGTTCAACATGAAGGGCCCTGATCCCACGATGCTCGGCTTTTTCGCCTGGCAGCGCTACTGCCCCATCGTGCCCAAGAACGCCGATAACCGCTGGAACTTGCTCACCACGGGCGTCGGCACTGGCCCCTTCCGGTTGGTCGAATATGTCCCCAACGATCACATCACCTACACGCGCAACGACGGGTTCTGGAAAGAGGGCAAGCCCTACCTCAACGACCTGGTATTGAAGGTCCTGCCGGATGAGAATGCCAGAGTGGCGGCCTTGCGGTCGGGCGCGATTGATGGCTGCACGGTCTCGGCGGACACGGTCGCGACCTTGAAGAACGACTCGAGCCTCGTCGTGCTGAAGGGTCTCTTCTCGGCGCCGGAAGTCCTGCAGTTCACGATCAAGGGGGATGACAAGCCCTGGAACAAGAAAGAAGTGCGCCAGGCGATCAACCTGTGCATTGACCGCGCCCAGATCATTGACAAGGTCTTCGCCGGCGAGGCCGTGGCGAGCGGACCCATCCCGCCGCAGTACGGCGACTGGTTCCTGCCGGATGCGACGCTCAAGAAGTACATGACGCCGGATGTGGCCAAGGCCTAGCAACTTATGGCGGCCGCCGGCTATGCGAGCGGCTTCAAGATCACGCTGCATTCCATCTCTATCCCGGACTACCACATGCGCGTGTCGGAGATGGTGAAAGAGGCGCTCAAGCAGATCGGCATCGAAGTCACCATCGTGGGAGAAGAAATCGGCGCCTTCGCCAAGCGCGTCGGCGACGGCACGTATGATTTCTGCAAGACCGCGCGCGGCATGCGCCACGACCCGATGGGTTATGTGAACGACTTTGGCCGACCGAAGACGGCAACGGCAGCCTACTGGTTCAACACGATGGGCGCTGACAAGACTGTTGCCAAAGAGGGTTGGAGCAACAAAGAGTGCTCGGACCTCTTCGAGAAGGCCGTCATCAACCTGGACAGCAAGACGCGCCACGAGCAGTTCGCGCGCATCCAGGAAATCGTCCTCGATGAAGTGCCGCACATCTATCTCTGCCAGAAGTACAAGTTCCAGGTCGTGCGCAAGCGCGTCAAGGACATGTATGTGGCGTTCACCGATTTCAACGGCGGCCTGCGCGAAGCCTGGGTGCAAGACTAGTCTGCATCGGGCGCCGAGTTGGTCGAGCGGATCGTCCGTCTGGCCCGGCCA
>CAIQJD010000480.1 GCA_903872005.1 uncultured bacterium
ATCCCGACCGCCTGGAAGAAGCGCCTACCGCGCATCTACGACTGATAGATGACTTGATCACTATTGAAAACGGATTGCGTGAGGTGGGGTGCGCATGAACGTTTGGGAACGCCTGCGGCCATTGCGCTTGCGACTGATCGTCCTGTTGGCTGTCCTGGGCCCCGGCATCATCACCGCCAACGTAGATAACGACGCCGGCGGCATTACCACCTATTCCGTCGCCGGCGCCCACTACGGCTACTCGCTCCTCTGGATGATGCCCCTGGTGGCCGTCGCCCTCATCATCATTCAAGAGATGAGCGCGCGCCTCGGCGTCATCACCGGCAAGGGCCTGGCCGACCTCATCCGAGAGACGCTGGGCATGCGTTGGACGGCTATCATCCTCACCATTCTCCTTTTCGCCAACCTGGCCAATACCGTGAGCGAATTCGCCGGCGTGGCTGCCAGTCTGGAAATCTTCGGCGTCAGCAAATACATCTCCGTGCCGATAGCCGCGATCCTGGTCTGGATGCTGATCGTCAAAGCGAACTACAAGACCGTAGAACGGGTCTTCTTGATTGCCAGCGCCCTCTACCTCGCCTACGTCGCCTCCGGCATCCTGGCGCGCCCGCCCTGGGCCGAAGTCTGGCAGGCGACCATCGCCCCCAGCTTTCATCTCGAAGTCGGCTACGTGACGATCTTCGTCACCATCATCGGCACCACCATCGCCCCCTGGATGCAGTTCTATCAACAATCCGCCATCATTGACAAAGGACTCAAGCCCACAGACTACGCCCTGGCGCGCATTGACGTGATCGTCGGCTCCGTCTTCGCGGTTGCCGTCGCTGCCTTCATCACCATCGCCTGCGCTGCCACCCTACACACCCACGGCCTCCATATTGACACCGCCAAAGATGCGGCGCTGGCGTTGGGGCCTCTGGCCGGCGCCTATGCCTCCGCCCTCTTCGCCCTCGGCCTACTCAATGCCTCAGTCTTCTCGGCCGCCATCCTACCGCTCTCCACAGCCTACGTCGTCTGCGAAGCCTTCGGCTGGGAATCCGGCGTGAACCACGGACTGCGCGACGCCCCCATCTTCTTCATCATCTTCACCGCGCTGATCGTCTGTGGCGCGGCCATCATCCTTCTCCCGCTCAAATCCCTGGTGCAAACAATGATGGCAAGCCAGACCCTCAACGGCGTCCTCTTGCCGGTCATCCTGATCGTGATGCTGCGACTGATCAACGACCGCCGGCTCATGGGGCGTTTCACCAACGGGCGCGTCTTCAATGTGATTGCCTGGAGCATCGTCGTCATCTTGATTGGTCTGAGCCTGGCCCTCCTGGTCACCAGCGTCTTGCCGGCCGCCACGGCCTGACGACGCCCGCGCCACAAAAAAGCGCGCAGCAGGGGCAGAATCCCCCTGCTGCGCGCGGCGCGTTTCGCCCGGCGCACGCCGGCTCAGGGCTTCTCGGCGCGCCGGCCGCCCTTCAGACTGGCCTGCAACTCCTTCAGCGCATCCCACTGACCGGCCGCTGCCAGCGCGGCCTGCTCGGCCCACGTCGCCGGATCCGAGATACGCGACAATCCGGCTTGCCGCAAGATCTCCCGCACCCGCTCCGCATCCGTCGCCGCCAACTGCACGAAGGTCAGGATGCCGGCGGCTTTCAGGATGCCATCAATCTTCGGGCCAATCCCCTCCACAATCTGCAAGTCATCCGGCTGAGGCGCGACCTCGACTGGTGGAGCCGCCTTCGACAGGGGACTGATCGGCACGCACGCCGGCGCCGGCTGGGCTGCCGCGCCGCCATCGGCCGGGGCGGAGCGCGCCGGCGCGCCCTGCGCCCCAACCGCGCCGCCGGCATCTGCCCCCTGCCGTCTCATCAACCAGACCAGGAAGATCACCGCGCCCGCAATGATGAGCAGCCACGCCCACCACGGCAAGCCAGTCGTCAGTCCTTGCGCCATGCTCACGGCAAGACCCGCCCAGATCAGCGTCATCATCGCTCAACCTCCCTTGATGGATCGTCCTCTCGGCTCACGAGCACCGATAAGCTCGCGCCACTTTGTCCACGGCCTGAATAATATCTCTGGTATCCTGTTCGGAGAGGCCGGCATGCATCGGCAAGCACAGCAGCTCCCGGGCGATCTTCTCGGCCACCGGCTGCGTGCCCCATCCATACCTCGGCAGCGGCGCATCGCCGCGCAGCCCGTAGGCGACCGCGCTCGCCCGGCCGGCCGGCTCCGTGAACAACGGATGAACATGGCAAAGTTCTTCCAGGCCGATCGGATGCGCCGCAACCCCCTCGGCATGCAACGCCGCGCTGATCTTCGTGATCGGCGCGCCGAACACCTCCTGCGGCCAGAGTGTTGGAAAATAGACGTAGGATGGCTCTGCACCGGCCGGGATCGTCTGGAATTCAAGGCCGGCCACGCCCTTCAATCCATCGCGCAACGCCCAATATGCTCTCTTGCGCACCGCCCGAAACTCGTCCAGCTTGCTCAATTGAGCGCGCGCGAAAGCCGCTTGCATCTCGCTCAACCGGTAATTGTTGCCCAGCGCCGTGATCTGATAGCGCCGAATGAAGTCATCCGGCGCCTTTTCGCCCCCCTGCCCCTTGCCGTGATCGCACATCTGGCGCAAGCGCGCCGCCAGTTGCGGATCATCAGTCGTCGCCAGGCCGCCTTCGCCGGCCGAAGTCAGGAGTTTGGTCTGCTGCAAGCTCCAACATGCAATGCGCCCGAAGCTGCCGGCCTGCTTCCCATGCAGCGTGATCGCCGGCCCATGCGCGCAATCCTCAATCACATCCAGGCCGCGGCTGCGCGCAATCTGCAAGATCGCGTCCATCTCTGCCGGCAATCCGAACCAGTGCACCGGGATGATCGCCCGTGTGCGCGGCGTGATCTGCGCCACAATCTGCTGCGGGTCAATCATGATCGTCTCACGCGCCACATCCGCGAAGACCGGCGTGGCATTGGCGATCAACACCGTGTACGCGGTGGACATGAACGTCAGGGGCGGCACGATCACCTCATCGCCGGCGCCAATGCCCAGCGCGGCCAGTGCGGCGTGCTGCGCCGTCGTCCCCGCATTGAACGCCACCGCATAACGCGCCCCCACACACTGCGCGAACTCCGCTTCCAGCCGGCGCGTCTCCTGCGCCTGCTCATACACCGAACAAAACAGCCCCGACTCGAAGACGCGCTGGACAGCGGCCTGCTCCCGTTCATCCCAACAGACCTTCGCCAGCGGGATGGGCGCGCCGGCATGCACCGGCGTTCCGCCATCCATGGCAAGACGTGATTCAGACATGCTGCTGGCCTCCTTCCATCTGCTACTTGTGCCTACAATACGCGCCCCGGCCGCGCATCGCCCTGCGCGCCGGCTTCAACAACCAGTTGCCCATTGACGATGACATGCTCGATGCCGGCCGGAAACGCGTGCGGATTCTGGTACGTCTCCCGATCCTCCACCGTCTCCGCGTCAAAGACCGTAATATCCGCATACAGCCCCGGCGCAATCAGGCCACGATCGGTGATCCCCACGCGCAATGCCGGCATCACCGTCAACTTCTGCACCGCCGTCTCCAGGCTCAACACGCCCCACTCGCGCACATAGCGCCCCAGGATACGCGGGAACGTCCCATAAGATCGCGGCATCGTCGGCTCGCACAGCGGGCCATACGGGGCCAAGGCCATGCCATCCGTGATTGGCACACCCAACGGGTGGCTCAAAATGTGGTTGATGTCATCCTGCGACTTAATGGTCGGGGCCGTCCAGTACTGACCATCATCTTCGACCAACAGCAGCAAGGCCATCTCGGCCGGCGGGACGCCTCGTTCGGCCGCGATCTCGCCGATGCTCCGCCCGGCCCAACCAACATGCTCGGCCCGGCCGACCTTGGCGATCAACTGGTCATCCCAGGCAATCGGCATCCAGCCTTTCCATCCCTCCGCGCCATGCTCCAACTGGCGCGCGATCTCGCGACGCGTCGCCGGCTCCAGGATGCGCTGCTTCACGGCCTCCCAACCGCCATCTTGCGCCCAGTTGGGCAACATCTGCAGATACGGGCCGCCGCCGCGCGTCCAGGGCGTAATGTCGAACGTGACCTCCACGCCGCGCCGGCGCGCGGCC
>CAIQJD010000481.1 GCA_903872005.1 uncultured bacterium
CGAAGACTCTCGGCGCAAGCTGCCGCCCCGCTTCACCTGGCATGCCCGGCTGCCGGCCGCCTCGCTCGACATGAACGGCTACGACACCTACTTCTCCGCGCCCGATTCGGCCATCAATATCATGGACCTGGCCGGCCGACGCCGGCCAGGGACGCAACAGGACGGCGCGGACATCTGCCGGCTCTGCGACGCGCTGCCCAACCTGCACGGCGCATCCACCGGCGTCCATCCGCCCGACCTGACCGGGCCGGCCCTGGACGCCTGGATCACCCTGACGATGTACACCCAATCGAGCAAGGCCGCTTTCGGGCCATCGCGCAGCCGCGTTAGCTCGCTGGTAGTCCTGCGTATGGCCGAAGTGATCGGGCAGAGTTGCGGCCTGCCGGCCGGCCAATGGCCCCTGATGGCCGTGACCAATACCGTCAGCCCCCTCTACAACACGCCGGACGAGATGGATGGCATGTTGGAATACATCAAACGGGGCGTCCCGCTGCTGATTTCGCCGGAATTGCAGGCCGGCGCCAGCGGCCCGGCCACCCTGGCCGGCTTGCTGGCCCAGGCGACCGCCGAATTCCTGGCCCATGTCGTCATCGCCCAGACCTTCTGGCCCGGCCTGCCCCTCATGCTTGGCTGCGTCTCGAACATCTTCGACATGCGGAAGATGATCCCGCCCTACGGCTCGCCGGAAGCGGACCTGCTCTGCATCGCCACGGCGCAGATGGCGCGCTTCTATGGCGTCCCTTCGCGCGGCACCGGCGGTTCCACGGACGCAAACGCGCTGGGCATGCAAGCCGGCGCGGAGAGCCTGATGAGCAACCTGATGTGTCTGCTGGCCGGCGTGACCTACGTGGCCCACGCGGCCGGCGAGATGGAGAATACGCTGGCAGTCAGCTACGAGAAGATTCTGGTGGACGAGGAGATCATCGGCATGGCGCGCCGGCTGGCGCGCGGCATCGGCGTGACGCCGGAGACGCTGGCCTTCGAGACGATTCAGGCGGTCGGGCCGCGCGGCAGCTTCCTGGATCAGCCGCACACGCTGCGCCATTTTCGGAACGAACAGTTCATGCCGGCGCTCTTCGACCGGGACAAATACGACATCTGGCAGACGGCCGGCGGCCGGCGCGCCGAAGAGCGCGCCCACGAGCGCTATCAGCGCCTCTTGCGCGAACATCAGCCGGCGCCATTGCCGGCTGATGCAGAGCGTGAGTTACAGGCGATCTACGCCGCGGCGCTCAACGGGCGCCTTTGAGCGCGCGGAGCTTCTGGACCAAGACCGGCGACGCCGGCTCCACCAGCACCGCCCCATCGGGGAAGACGATGGTCGGGACGC
Source organism: uncultured bacterium (assembly GCA_903872005.1). The sequence continues at coordinate 1,331 of CAIQJD010000481.1, forward strand.
TGCGGTTGCCGTGATTGATCTGCTCGACGATGGCAGCGGCTTCTGGATGCTCCGCCAGGTCAATCCATTCGTATTCGACGCCTTCGGCCTGAAAGACCTGCTTGGCGCGCCGGCAATCGCCGCACCAGGCGGTCCCATACACCTTGATGTTCGTGATCATAGGACTCTCCATAGGATTTGCGTGGGCGCATTGTAACATGGGCGCGGCCGGCCGGCAACCGGCGCGGCCGGCGCCGACAAGACCGCCGGCAGGAGGGGATAAAAAATGAACGAGAGCGAGAAGTCCGCGCGATTGCTCATCGCCACCAACAACCCCGGCAAGGTGCGCGA
>CAIQJD010000482.1 GCA_903872005.1 uncultured bacterium
CGCACGGCATAGCGAAGGCAAGCCTTCGCAGGCCAGATGGGGCGCTGTTTCATGGCCCACCATCCCCGGCCTGAGCGGACGGGGGTGCGCCAGGGCGCACCCTACATCTGTGGACTGTTTCATGGTAGTTTAATGTTCTTGGATTAGATAGTAAATAGGCGCATTCTGGGCAGGAGGCAACATGGGCGCTGTCCTTGTCTGGTGGCTGGTCGTGCAGCTTGTGGGACTGTTGGCCTTGCCGCTCACCTATCGGGTCTTCAAGGGACTGCCGGATCGGGGCTGGGCGTTCGCCCGGCCGTTGGGTCTGTTGCTGGCCGGCTACGTCTTCTGGCTGGCCGGCAGCCTGGGCCTGTTGGGCAATAACCTCGGCGGCGTTATCGTGGCGTTGATCGTCCTGGCCGGCGTCTCGCTCTATTTCGGGCGCGGCGCGCTGGGGCTGGGGCGCAATGCCGGCGATACGACGCCGACCCTCTGGCAGTTCATCCGCGCCAACAAGTGGACGGTCATCGCCACGGAGCTGCTCTTCTTCGTCGTGCTGGCCGGCTGGGCGTGGTATCGCTCCTATGCGCCGGAGATCACCACGGCCGGCGGCGAGAAGTTCATGGAATATGCCTTCATCAATGGCATCCTGCGTAGCCCGACCCTGCCGCCGGCCGATCCCTGGCTCTCCGGCTTCGCCATCAGCTACTACTACTTAGGCTACCTCATCATGACGATGCTGATCCGCCTGTCGGGTCTGGCGTCGTCGGTGGCGTTCAACTTGAGCCTCGCGCTCCTCTTCGCCCTGACCCTGACCGGCGCGTTCAGTCTGGTCGGGAACCTGGTCTGCCTGGCGCGGGGCGCTGGCAAGCCGGCCTCGGCAGGCAAGGCTATCGGCTTCGGCCTGCTGGGCAGCGTCCTACTGGGCGTGATGGGCAATCTCGAAGGCTTCCTGGAGATGCTCTATCTACGCGGCATTGGCGGGGCCGGCTTCTGGAACTGGCTGGACATCCGCGATCTGGCCGGCGCGCCGGCGGCCGTCGGCGGCGTCCCGCAGCGTTTCATGTGGTGGTGGCGCGCTTCGCGCGTTTTGCAGGATCATGACCTCCTCGGCAAGGCCATCGAGATCATTGACGAATTCCCCTTCTTCAGCTTCATGCTGGGCGATATTCACCCGCACGTTTTGGCGCTGCCCTTCGCCATGCTAATGCTGGCCCTGGCGCTCAATCTGCTGGCCGATAAGGGGGGGAGCATCCTGGCCGGCTTGAAGCGCATCTCGCCCACGCTGGCGCTGTATAGCGTCTGCTTTGGCGGGCTGCTCTTCCTGAACACCTGGGACTTCCCGGTCTATCTCGGCATCCTCGTCCTGGCGCTGGCAGCACGCGCCTACCTGGAGCACAAGGGCTTCACACGCGCCTGGTTGCTGGACGTGGTGTTGAGCGCGGCGATGCTGGCCGTCTTCGGCGTGGCGCTCTATCTGCCGTTCTTGATTGGCTTCACGTCGCAGGCCGGCGGTCTGGCCCCGACCCTGTGGGCCAAGACGCGCATCCAGCAATACCTGGTCATGTTTGGCCCGTTCATCTTCGTCGTGGTGGGTCTGTTGGCCCTGTTGCTGGTCGAAACGATCCGCCGGCATGGCGGCGCGGACGCCGAATGGCGCAACGACGCCCTGGTCATCGGCGGGGTTGGGCTGGCGCTGGTGATTGTGAGCGTGGCGACCGGCCGGTGGCTGGGCGTGCTGCTGGCGCTCTGCCTGACGGCGACGGCCTACGTCTTCTGGCGGACGCTCAAACGTGATGGACGCACGGAAAAGGGGGGCGCAGGCCCCGACGCCGCGACCCTCTTCGCGCTGTTGCTGCTCTTCGTGGGGCTGGCGCTGACCTTCGGGGTCGAGTATTTCTATCTGCGCGACACTTTCAACAACCGCATGAACACGATCTTCAAGTTCTACTTTCAGGCGTGGGCCTTGCTGGCGGTTGGCGCGGCCTACGGCGTCTATTACGTGTGGGAGCGGGCCAAAGCGGCCGGCCGCTATATCTTCGGCGCCGGCTTCGCGGTGTTGCTGATCGCCGGCCTGGTCTATCCGCTGTTCGCTTCGCCGAATCGAGCCAATGCTTTCCAACAGAAGCCGACCCTGGACGGGATTGCTTATACGCAACAGGTCTGGCCGGCCGACTTCGCCGCGGTCCAATGGCTCAAGCAGAACGTGAAGGATCCGCAGGCAGTCATCCTGGAGGCGAATGGCGGCTCGTACACAGAGTATGGCCGCATCTCGGCGATGACCGGCATCCCGACGCTGTTGGGCTGGGGCGGGCACGAGCTGCAATGGCGCGGCAATTATGAGGAGCCGGGCAAGCGCGAGCCGGACATCGAGAAAGCCTATCGCAGCACGGATGTCAATCAGGTCAAGGCCGTGTTGGAGCAGTATCGTGTGACCTATGTTTACGTCGGACAATTGGAGCGCGACAAATTCAAGCTCTCCAATCCATTGATTGAGAAGTTTGGCGTCTTCATGGACCTGGTATATGATCAGGGCGGGGTGCGAATTTATCGCAGACGAGGGGTGTAATGGCGGCAATGGAAAAGGCCGGCATGGCCGGCGCAGCAGAGGAGAGTCGGTCGCGGCTGTTCACCGTCGAGGCCGGCCTCTACGTCTTGATTGGGGTGGCCGCGCTGCTGATGCGCTTCTGGGCCATAGATGGCTGGCCCTTGCGGCCGGCCGAAGCCGCGCAAGCCTGGGGCGCCTGGAACCTGGCGGCCGGCCGAGCGGCCGGCGTGGCGGAGTACAGCCCCATCCTGATGATGGGGAACTGGCTCTGGTTCAGCCTGTTCCAC
>CAIQJD010000483.1 GCA_903872005.1 uncultured bacterium
ACGCGCACCTCGTGGATCACCCCATCACGCGGCGCGCGCAATTCGTTCTCCATCTTCATCGCTTCCAGGATCAGCAGCGTCTCCCCTTCCGCGACCACTTGCCCCGGCGCGACCAGCGTCCTGACGATCAGCCCCGGAATGGGCGACTTGATCGCCAGCTCGCCGGCCGGCGCGCGCACCGTCCGATCCGCCTGCGCCAGGCGGCGCGCCCGTTCATCCTGCACGTGGACCTGATACTGCGTCCCGCCCACCAGCACATCGTAGACGTTGCGCGCCGTCGGATCGCTCTCCACCACAACTTCATGCGAAACGTGATCGAGGAGCAGTGAGCGCAAATCCGGCCGGCCGACGGCCTGCATGTCGGCCGCCATCGCGACGCCGTCCACCGTGATACGCCCCGACCCTTCAATCACGATTTCGTAGGTATGGCCTGCCACTGTGGCGTAGTATTTCATCTTCGCCTCACCGAGACCGCAATCCGGCCAGCCGGCCGGCTTCTTTCCATGCCGACTTCTGCTCGCGCGGGCATTCGCCCGGCCGCGCCATCACCACGGCCTGCTGACCGCGCGCATGCTCCACCAGCGCCGCCGCTACCGCTGCCACGCGTCCATCTTCTGGCCGCGCCTCAGCCGAGAGTCGGAATCCATCCCGCTCGTCCAGAAAGCTGGTGTCCGCCTTGCCCGATTGGAAACGAGCGCTATCCATCACCTGCTGATGAAACGGCACCGTCGTGTGGATGCCGCCAATGCGTAACTCGCGCAGGGCGCGCCGCATCCGCAAGATCGCGCCGGCGCGTGTCTCGTCCCAGGTAATCAGCTTTGCCAGGAGAGAATCGTAGTAGAGGCTCACTTCATAGCCGGCGTAGATGCCGCTCTCCAGGCGCACCCCCGGCCCGGTCGGCTCGATCAGGCTGGTGACGCGGCCGGCGGCCGGCAAGAACCCGTGATACGGATCCTCCGCGTTGATGCGACACTCGATGGCATGCCCCTTGAACTGGATTTCATCCTGCGCCCAACGTAGTCTGCGACCATAAGCAATCGCCAACTGCTCCTTGACAATGTCCACGCCGGTGACCATTTCCGTCACCGCATGCTCCACCTGCAAGCGCGTGTTCATCTCCAGGAAGTAGAAATGCCCATCCCGATCCAGGAGAAACTCCACCGTGCCGGCATTGCGATAGCCCACCGCCAACGCGGCGCGCACCGCAATATGCCCCATCTCGGCGCGCATCTCCGGCGTCACCGCGATACAGGGCGCTTCTTCCAATAGCTTCTGGTGCCGGCGTTGGATAGAACACTCCCGCTCGCCCAGGTGAATGCAGTTGCCATGCCCATCGGCCAACACCTGAATCTCCACGTGCCGCGCCTTCTCGATGGCCTTTTCAATATAGACCGTGTCGTCAGCGAAGGCGTTCAACGCCTCGCGTCGCGCCGCTGCCAGACCGGCCGGCAAGTCGGCTGGCCGCTCCACCAGGCGCATCCCTTTGCCGCCCCCGCCGGCCGAAGCTTTGACCAACACCGGATACCCCAGGTCTTGCGCCCGATCGGCAATGGCCGCGTCGCTCAGCCCCGGCGCGCTCCCCGGCGTCAGGGGGATGCCGGCCGCTTCCATCAAGCGCCGCGCCGCCAGCTTATCGCCCATCGCCCGAATGGCCGCCGGCGGCGGGCCGATCCAGGTCAGGCCGGCGGCAACCACCGCCTCCGCGAAGTCTGCATTTTCGGCCAGAAAGCCATAGCCGGGATGAATAGCCTCGGCCCCGGTCTCTGCGGCCGCAGCCAGGATGGCCGCGACGAGCAGATAGCTCTGCCGCGCCGGCGCCGGCCCGATGCGCGCCGCCTCGTCGGCATAGCGCACATGCAGCGCCGCCCGGTCTGCGTCGGAATAGACCGCCACCGTGCGCAGGCCCCGCTCCTGGCACGCCCGAATGACGCGCACGGCGATTTCGCCGCGATTTGCTACCAGCACTTTCTTGAACATAGCTGCATCCGCCTGCCTGCCGCGTCGGCTCAGCCGCGCGTGATGAAATCTCGCAGTGCGCCGGCCAATTCCACCAGCTTGCGACAGTCCACTTTGTCCGGCGAGTCGTTGGGCGTATGCGTGATGTCGCGCATCAACTCTCCGACCGCCTCGGAGGTGATCGCCATGGCCGGGATGCCGTTCTGCGCAAAGATCATATGATCGCTCTGATACCAGCACGGGCCTTCCATCAGGCCGGCGTAGCGCCCGAACGTAACCCGGACGGCCTCCTGCAACGCGTCGGGGCACTCATAGAAAGAATAGGCCGTCTTGCCATGAATGTAGCCGGCGTCGTCAATATTGATCCCGATCACGGCTTCCTTCAAGCGCGCGCCATAGCGCCGCAAATAGTCCATCTGCCCGCCGGCGCTGTAGTGATCCTCCCCATTGAATGCCACGAACTCCAGGCCCACATCGCTCTGCCTGCCGGTCAACATCTCCGCCAGCAGCAACAGCGCGACTACGCCGGCCGCGTTGTCCGAAGCGCCCGGCGTATGGTCTTCGGCGTCAATATGCGCGGAGAAGATAATCTTCCTCGGAGCGTCGGGAGACTGACGCGCGATCACATTGCAGGCCGTCGTCGGGATGCGCCGCGCCTCGCTCTGCAAGGTGAAGGTCTCGCCGGCATGCGCCGCGATGGCTTCGCCCTCCACATCCGTGCAGTAGACCGATGGGATATCGAAATCGCCGTCCTCAATCATGGGAAAAGGGTACTGCGCACCGACCAGATCAGGATTCTTGCGCGTGGCCGTGATGATGGCCGCCGGCCGCTTTGCCTCTAACAGAGCGTAGATGCGCTGGTGCTCTTCGGGATTGTAGAAGACGAAATTTTTCGGCATCAACTGCTCGGCGCAGATCGCGCCCTTGAGCAGCAGGAGCTTGCCGGCGCAGGCACAGCTCTCCAATTCGGCCGGCGTCGAGGCCACGACCAGCTCGGCCGCCGCCTCGCATCCCGGCGAGTACGGGCTGATCTGCACATCGAACGCCCGGCCGGCGCACGTCAGGGAGACAGCGCCGGCAGCGAAATCCAAACACGCGAAGGGCGTCGTATCCAGCGCATAGCCCCAGGGCGCCATAGTGCGCGCTACAAACTCGGTTGCGGCCCGATTCCCCGCCGAACCGACGCGCCGGTTAGGCTGCACGCCGCACAATGTTTCCAGGTACGCTTGCGCCTTGCGCGCATACTCCCGCTCGTTTGCCATGAAATGACCTTACTCTTCTCCGCATCCTCTGCGTCTCGGCGGTGAAATCGCCCCCTCACAACGGAATATTGCCATGTTTCTTCGGCGGATTCGTATCCCGCTTATGCTGCAGCATCTCCAACGCGTTGATCAGGCGCGGGCGCGTCTCCGAAGGCTCGATGACCGCATCCACATCGCCGCGCCCGGCCGCCACGTATGGATTAGCGAACTTGTCGCGGTACTCGCCGGCCAGGCGCGCCCGCGTCTCGGCCGGCTCGGTCGCCGCCCCCAGCTCGCGCCGGAAGATGATATTGACGGCCCCTTCAGCGCCCATCACGGCGATCTCGGCCGCCGGCCAGGCCAGGTTGATGTCGCCGCGCATGAACTTGGAACTCATCACGATGTACGCCCCGCCATACGCCTTGCGCGTGATGACAGTCACTTTCGGGACAGTCGCCTCGGCGTAGGCATACACCAGCTTGGCCCCATTCCGAATGATGCCGCCATGCTCTTGCGCCGTGCCCGGCAAGAACCCTGGCACATCCACGAAAGTGACGACCGGGATGTTGAACGCGTCGCAGAAACGCACGAAACGCGCCGCTTTGATGCTGGCGTTGATATCTAGCGCGCCGGCCTGCACCGCCGGCTGGTTCGCCACCACGCCCACGCTGCGCCCACCCAGCCGCGCGAAGCCGATCACCATGTTGGCCGCCCAGTTCGCCATGATCTCGAACAACTCGCCGTCGTCCACAATGCGGCTGATCACGTCGTGAACGTCGTAGGGTTTATTCGGCTCATCGGGAATGAGGGTATCCAGCGCGACATCGCTGCGTAGCGGATCATCAGACGAGACCCGCGCCGGCGCGTCCTCAGTATTGTTGGCC